>JASFVU010000251.1:0-5190 GCA_050049665.1 Bacteroidales bacterium
AAAAAATTGCTGCTTCACAGAACATCAACGTGCTGATAGGCATCATTACCGGTACGAACAAGCCAAGCATTGCCCTGTTTGAAACATGCGGATACGAGAAATGTGCACACTTCAGACAGGTAGGGGAAAAATTCGGCAAGGTACTGGACGTTGTGGGATATCAGAAGATCCTTGGTCAGTGAAGCTCCCGGTTATAACAGGATCATCTCCATTAAATGTTTTTCAATGCCGTTATTCCGGAAGAAACAGTCAAAAAAATGAAGGCATGAAAGTTTATGTAAAGACAGTAGACGGTCCGGTAAACAGGCCTTCCGAAACTCATCAGGCAAACAGTTTGCAGATATCACATTTTGGATGTATTTTGCATGATACTCTGTTATGCTTCTGCTATGAAACAATTGATCGAATCGCAAAAAACATTTTTTAATAACTGCACTACCCTGGATACCGGCTTCAGAATTCAAAAGCTGAAACAACTGAAAAAGCTGTTAAAAGAAAATGAAGATGAACTTTACCATGCTGTTTATGCCGACTTTAAAAAATCTTCTTATGAAACATACATATCCGAACTCGGACAGATCTATCGTGAGATCAACAAAGCCTGTAAACAGGTTCGGAAATGGTCGCGAAAGAAAAAGGTAAAAACCGATATTATGAATTTCCCGGCCGGAAGCTACCTTGTGCCTGTGCCGCTTGGAGTGGTTCTTATCATAGGCTCGTGGAATTTCCCTTATATGCTTTCTCTGATACCCGCTGTTTCTGCCCTGGCAGCAGGCAATACTGTTGTGCTGAAACCAAGTGAACTGCCTGAGCAGTCAAGCCATGTTCTTGCCCGGCTGATCAACGAAAATTTTGAACCTGATTATTTCAGGGTTGTGGAAGGAGGTGTTCCGGAAACTACTGAACTCCTGGATCAGAAATTTGACAAGATCTTCTTTACCGGGAGTACTAAAGTGGGAAAGATCGTTTATCAGGCAGCAGCAAAAAACCTCATTCCCGTTACTCTTGAAATGGGAGGGAAAAATCCTGTCATCTTCACCGAACATTGCGAGCTTAAAAAAAGCGTAAAAAGGCTGATCTGGGCAAAATTCCTGAATGCCGGCCAGACTTGTATCGCCCCGGATTACATCCTGGTACATCAATCGGTAAAAGATGAATTCCTCAGGCTGGCAGTAGCAGAAATACAAAAGTCGCACTTCTCCTTCGGGAACCAAAACTACGTTCAGACCATCAGTAAAGAACATGCTGAAAGACTTATCCGTCTAATTGAAAAGGACAAGATCTTTTACGGTGGAAGTTATGATGCGGAATCGAGGTATGTTGAACCTACCATTTTACATAACATCGGTTTTGAGGATGCCATTATGCAGGAAGAAATTTTCGGCCCTGTTCTTCCGGTAATCGGTTATACCGATCTGAATGAGGTGATCTCAAAAATCAGATCTCTCCCCAGTCCTCTCTCCTTTTATGTTTTTACAAAAAATAAACAAATCAAGCATAAACTATTGAGAGAAGTGCCATTCGGAGGAGGTGCCGTAAACGACTCAGTCATGCATTTCATCAATATGAACCTGCCTTTCGGCGGTGTGGGCAACAGCGGAACAGGATCGTACCACGGAGAATACGGATTCAAAACTTTTACCCACTACAAAGGCATTCTGGATAAGCCTACATGGTTCGAACCCCCTATTAAATACTTCCCCCATACAAAATTTAAACTTAAGCTGATCAAACGCCTGATAGAATAATCTGCATAATCTCCCGGAAATATGAATCACGATTTTGACTACATCATTGTTGGCAGTGGCTTTGGAGGTTCGGTCAGTGCACTGAGACTTTCGGAAAAAGGATATCGTGTGCTGGTCGTTGAAAAAGGGAAATGGTATAAAGCGGACGATTTCCCGAAAACGAACTGGAACCTGAGAAAGTGGTTCTGGATCCCCTTTTTGCATTTCTTCGGAATTATGAAGCTGAGTATTTTCAGGCACATCGTAATTTTATCGGGAACAGGGGTCGGTGGCGGATCGCTGGTATATGCAAACACCCTTCCGGTGCCGAAGACAGCTTTTTACACTTCGGGAAGCTGGGGAAAACTGGCCGACTGGGAATCGGAATTAGAACCATTTTACAGGAAAGCCCTGAAAATGCTGGGAGCAAACAGAAATCCAAAACTGTTTGAAGGTGATCTGAAACTAAAAGAACTGGCCGGGATCATTGGTAAAAAGGACAAATTTGAACATCCTGAAGTAGCCGTTTTCTTCGGTAAAGAAAATGTGCCGGTCAGAGATCCTTATTTTGAAGGGGAAGGCCCTGAAATTGCCGGATGCAATTTTTGCGGGAGTTGTATGACCGGCTGCCGCTTCAATGCCAAGAATACCCTTGACAAAAACTACCTCTACCTGGCACAAAAGAAAGGTGCGAAGATCCTGGCTGAGCATGAGGTGTATGATATTGTTCCTTTGGACGGCCATAAAGGTACTACCGGGTACCATGTATATTTGAGATCAAGTACCGGATTGTTTAAGAAAAAGAACGTACTCACGACCAAAGGGATCATTTTTTCAGGAGGCGTTCTCGGCACTGTAAAACTGCTGCTGAAACTAAGATCGGGAACTCTGCCATTATTATCCGACAGAGTCGGAGAGGACATCCGGACAAACAATGAAACCCTTATCAGCGTGTCCACGTTGGACAAAGACAAAGACCTGTCAAAAGGAGTAGCTATAGGAAGCATACTACATACCGATGAAAACAGCCACCTGGAAATTGTCAGGTACGGGAAAGGTTCGGGATTCTGGAAATTACTTCACCTGCCATACGCTTCCGGGAAAAACGTATTTGTCAGGATTCTGAGAATGATCGGGGCAGTTATAAGATCCCCCTTCAGCTACTTCAGGATATATGTTGTAAACAACTGGTCAAAGAGTACGGCTATATTATTGTTTATGCAGACTCTCGACAGCACCCTGAGATTCAAAAAAAATTTCTTTGGCCGGATGGTGTCTTCGGTAAGTTCCGGGGCCAGGCCCGGACCTTTTATCCCGGAGTCCATGGAATTAACAAAAAAATATGCCGGGATCATCCATGGCAAGGCTACGTCATTTGCCCTGGAAGCACTTGCCGGCATACCATCAACGGCCCATATCCTGGGAGGTGCCGTCATGGGAAAAGATGCCTCACAGGGAGTTATAAACAAGAACAACGAAGTGTTCGGGTATCACAACATGTTTGTGGCTGACGGTTCCATGATCTCCGCCAATCCGGGCGTAAACCCTGCCCTGTCGATCACAGCCATCGCAGAAAGGGCCATGGACCTGATCGAACCAAAAAAATGACCCTTTCCCTGACCAACCTGTGAAAAAGCACGGACATCCCGTGCTGTGTCATGAAATAAAAGATCAAAACGGAGGTACCGGAATGGAGAATTCTGCTTTTGCCGATCGTTCCATTTGTTCGGCTTTTTTACCCTTCAGATACAAGCTCTGCTTCAATCCTCTGTCCAGTAAGGCATTCAAAGCCACATTTCCGGGTGTCCCCCGGTAGATACGTTTACCGAAACGCCTGATAACTTTCCAGTCTATTTCAATACCCAGACCCGGACCCTCCGGAATTTTGATTCTCCCTTCCCTGTCCGGGACAAATCCTCCTTTGACAAAGCGGGCCCAATATTCGGGTTTCCAGTATCCTTCCAGAGGATATTCCAGGAGGCTTCGTTCTTCCTGCGGCAAAATTCCGACAAGCTGCAACGCCAGGGCAAAGCCAAGTCCTGTTGTCCAGGTGTGAGGGCAGTATTTTAATTTATCCCTTCTTTCATTATTGTGTTTTCGTATTTCATTGATCAGCCAGTAAACAACTGAAATACCTCCTGCATAAGTACCACCCGCCATGACAGCATCCGGCTGATAAATGTCCAGGCTATCCAGATCAAGCATGGCTTTAAAATCACACCAACTGGAATTCAACTCACCCCCGGCAATGGGCGTTTTTGTATTCCTTCTCAGCTCCGCTAGCCCTTCAAAATTTCCCCTGTTCAATGGTTCTTCAAGCCATCTGACACCGAACGGTTCTATACCCCGGGCAAATTCCCGGGCAAACCGAAGATCCCATTTCGGCGTTTCATCGATCAGATCGACGGGCCATCCCTGGTTGGCATCCACCATCAGGGCCATTTCGTCACCAACTTCGTCGCGGACAGCGCCTACAAAATCCACCATGGAAGCAAGCTCTTCCCCTTTCACCCGTAATTTCAGTCCTTTGTAACCGTCATTTACTGCCCGCTTACCGATCTCACGTACTTTTGCCTGATCATGACCGTGTGTTGATCCTGTTGACAAATACGGATACACAAATCCACCAGTTCCTCCTAACATCTTCCACAGGGGTTCTCCTTTTACTTTTCCTATAATATCCCAGAAAGCAGTATCGATCCACCCGTTGCGCATCCCTATGTAAGAAAACTCCTGGATACGCTGGTTTACCAGTCGCATATCCAAAGGATTGATCCCCATCAGATAATTTCCCATCATGGGGCCCACTCCTTTTCGTTCCGGTCCCATAGCAGCTGTTGCAGCATATCCTTCATAGCCTTCATCCGTTCCCAGTTTTAGCAGGTAAAAGCGCATTTCAGATTGCCTGAAGCCGGGGATCCAACTGGGGTTAAAATAATCCGGCTGACGAAAAAAACCGGGCTTGTTCTTTTGCAGCGGTATCTTTACGTAATACAATTCAATACGGTTAATTTTCATGTTTACAGGTTTAAAGGTTGGTTATTCATACAATAGGTTAATCGGCTAGCTGTAAATATATAATATATTTTCCGACCGACACCATCCATCTGACTGTTATTCAGTATGATAGTGGATTGTCCTGTAAAAAATCCGCTTCCTGCCGGTATATCAGGTTAATGCACCCACAGGTAAGTCATTGCTTAATGCATTTCTTCCAACCTCATCGAAAAGCGAAAAGGTATCCGGCATAAATTAAGCATAGTTTAATCTTTATTTCATGTTAGCTTAATTTCATGAACGGATAAAAACTTTATTTTCGATCTTTTACAGTTTTACTGCCTGCATCATCTGACTTTGATTTTTATTCACTAGTGACGTGTCACATTTGATATTGAGAAATGATATTCAATCATTGCAAAGTATTACCAAACATTTTATACGTCATTTTATTGTTGACTTAACA
>JASFVU010000252.1:0-5187 GCA_050049665.1 Bacteroidales bacterium
CGACCATCGGGAGCGAGTTTGATTGCGCAAGCAAGGCAAGAGCTTTGGGACCCAAAGGAAAAATTTACTCAGCCTTGATTTTTTTTGCTTTCTTTTTTTAATCAAGTAAAAAAAGAAAGTCGTTCCGTTGAGGAACGGAACGAAACAGCTGGCTTGCAGGGTAAGCAAACTATTAGGAAAGTCAATTAACTCCGCATTATCTGTTGCCTCCGGATAATCTTGATTATGCAGGTTATCTTTTCTGATCCGTTTGAAAAGGAAGATCAATACCCGGCTTTTCGCCTTATTTTTATCTGAATGGCATTCTCAACAGGCTCATCGGAAATAAGGATCAGGTACCCGCCGCCACCGGCACCTGACAGCTTCCAGCCAAGCACATTGTTTTTGTATTGATCGATTATTCCTGCTGTTTCATCTGTCAGGGTGTTTGGAAACAGTGCGGTTTGTCCTTCGAACGATTCGATCACATACCGTCCGAGATCTTTCAGGTTTCTTTTCATAATAGCATCAAAGCAGTGCTCTGCTGCCCGGGTGAGTCTGCCGACATTTGTTTCGTTGATCTGTGCACCGCCTGTTGCGCTATACCCGTCTTTTCTCGGCCAGAGGGTTACCATATAAATATGTTTTTCAAGCCAGTTCAGGATCTTTTCATCATCGACAACGGTTATCTTTGACGGCCAGTAGCTGTTCTTTGAAAAGTAAAAATGGCATAATCCCGGGACAACGATTCCAATGGAATCCTGTGATCCCGATATTTCCGTTTTCCCCGGTTCATTGTCATACCGGAAAAGCGTTTCAGCCAGTTTAACGGGATGCCCCAATGGCAATGTCGCTCCCCAGAGTTCAAAAGCCTTTTTTCTGGTTGACGTTGCCATTCCGCTCCTTTCGTTGAACTCCTGGGTGGGTTCTATTGAAATTGTCATGCACGAGCCGGGAAGCACACGATTGACATATGGCTGGTCGATCCATGTTCCCGCCAGATCGATCCGGTAGGGCAAAAGATTTCTTTCGTCGCTTCTCAATGAGGTGGTTGATCTGGCCGGAAGGCCCGGTTCCGGGATCCTGTGGAGTATTTTGTAGTCGATCCCCAGTTTATTGCAGAGGGCTTCTTTCAGCGGACTATGCCCGTCTTCATTAACGATAAAGATGTCCGGCTGAAGCTTTTTCAGGTCTTCTTCAAAATCCAGGATCCCGTTTCCCCGGTTGACCCAGGTATCGGTTACGTATTTTATGGCTTCGACCATGAAAAGCCTTTCCATTTCGGAATGGATTGTTTTTCTGCCTTTCAGGGCTTCAATGGTTTTATCCGAGCCGATCCCCACATACAGATCTCCATACCGGGATGCTTCCTTAAAAAAAGCTATATGGCCACTGTGCAACAGATCAAAACATCCTGAAACAAAGACCTTTTTTACTGCCATGGTTTTATTATTTGTAAGGCCCTAAAGATAATGTTCTTTGTTTAAAATCTATGATAAATGATCCCTGAAGGATGAATGCCGGATGTTTTAAGTTCATGTTAAAATATCCGGGATCGTTGATTGTC
Organism: Bacteroidales bacterium; assembly: GCA_050049665.1. GTDB lineage: Bacteria > Bacteroidota > Bacteroidia > Bacteroidales > UBA10428 > UBA10428. Next base: position 1,547 of record JASFVU010000252.1, read on the forward strand.
TGTTATCAATATAGTAATTTTAATTTCTATAAAACTTAGCCCGATGAAAACAAAATCCGATTATTCGATCGACCGCCGGAAATTCCTTAAGTCTTCCGCAACAGCGGTAGCAGGAATGAGTCTTCTGCCTTCTTTTTATCATTGTACTACCGGTCCGAAACTGATGACCAGGAATTTTGGCCGGCTGAACCATGAGGTTACTACGTTCGGCCTTGGAGGACAGGCATCCATTCAGTGGACGCCCGACGATGTCGATCCTGTGGCCATCATCATGAAAGCCTTTGACAAAGGGGTAAATTATTTTGATACTTCCAATCTGTACGGACCAAGTCAGTTAAACTACAGCAAAGCATTCGGGAAACTTGACCTGATCCCCGGGCAGGCCGGTTATAATGAAGCCCTGAGAAGATCCGTATTTCTCACTTCCAAAACGCATCTGCGGTGGGCCAAAGGTGAGAAGGAGATGGAAGGACTGAATAACTGGACGAACGGAGTGCAGGGTTCTCATACCATAGATGACCTGAAACGGAGTTTAACACAGATATACGGTGACGGAAAAGGCTGGTATCCCGAAGGGGCATACCTTGATATGGTCCTGATCCACAGCGTTACCAATCCGGCCGATGTGGACGCCATTTATGAAGGGCTTGAAGATCCCGATCCGAAAGCCGAACGAATAGGGGCACTGGCAGCCCTGAGGGATTACAGGGATGGTACAAACCTGACCGGACTGAATCCCAAAGAGGAAAAACTGATCAGGCACATCGGCTTTTCAGGGCATTACAATGCCGGGGTGATGATGGATCTGATACGGCGTGACCAATACGGGATCATTGACGGATTGCTGGTTGCGATCAATGCAAATGACAAACTGAACTTTAATATGCAGCACAATGTCATTCCGGTTGCCAAAGCCAGAGATATCGGCCTGATCGGCATGAAAGTATTTGCTGACGGTGCCATGTATAGCAAAGAAGCCCACTGGTCCGGCACACCTGCAGATGTTGTCAGAAAAGTCGGCAGCAAAGAAACTCCTTTTAAACCGCTTATCGAATATTCCCTGACAACGCCCGGCATAAGCACGGTCATTATCGGGATAGGTCAGATATCGGACGATCCGGCGCAGTGCCAGCTCAGTCAGAACATTGCTGCTTCACAGATCGGAAGGAACGGGTTGAGTGAGACGGACAGGAAAGAGGTTGAAGAAATGGCCGCCCGGGTGAAACAGGGTAAAACGAATTATTTCCAGAAAGATGAAGGCGGGCTGACAGCCGTTCGGAATGTAACGGTAACGCGGAAAGAGGAAGGTAAGACCGTCCTGGCCTGGGATACTGCCTATGCAGGAGACCATCCGCTTGAGAAGTATGAGGTATGGAGGAACAATGAAAAGATCGGAGAGGTCATGCATGAACCGCAGATCTCTCAGGAACCCTTCCGTTATACGGATCCGGTAAGTGAAACATCGGATTATGAATACAGGGTAGTTACCGTTGATGCAAATGGCAATAAAAATGAGTCCCAGGTATTGACCTTGAGTTGATGTGTTACGAAAGTCAGGCTTTTATGCGATCCCGGTATTCGCAACATGTATTCAACGTTAAGTGTGCCGGCATGTCATGCAGGTGAGACCGGTAATCCGTCAGGAAAAAACGGATCAATAGTCCCTTTCATCGTCCTCGAGAATGGCATAATGAAAATTGTCTTTCCATTCGCCCCTTATGGGAAGGATCTTTCTTCTGACTCCTTCCCGGGTCATTCCTGCTTTTTCCAGTACCCGGACCGATCTTTTGTTTTCTGTGGCAACACCTGCCTCAATTCTGTGAAGCCGGAGTTCTTCAAAACCGAATTTAATGAGTGTTCTGGCCACCTCGGTGGCAAATCCCCATCCCCAGAATTCCGGATCAAGGTTGTAATAGATCTCTCCCATATTAAAACGGTCGCCACTTATTTTCATTCCTGCCAGTCCAATTATTTCGTCGCTTTTGCTTTTCCATACGATCCAGCAGAATAATTTCCGCTTTTCGGATTTTTGATCATCAAAGACAGACTGGTAGGTTTTGATTGTTTTATCAATATTTTCCGGAATTCCCAGTGTATTGAATTCATCGATCTCCGGCATGGAGTTCAGCCTGTGGAGTGTTTCAATGTCTTCTTTGTCTATTTCTTTCAGAGTCAGGCGTTCTGAGCTAAGGTTCATGATACGGATCTGTTTTCCGTCCAAATTAATACAAAGATTTCTGATAAAAGAAAAAAAAGTGAAAACTTTTGGGTCCTGCAGACACATTTGAGTGTTGGGAGGCTATTAGCTTAATAGCTTATTAGTTGGCTGTTGACAGGATACCTGATTCAGGGTTCTGGTTGCTGGCAATAAAAAACAGATTAGAAAACATTGTTATATGTTTAAGCATATAATATTTATTATTTTAATAAAATTATATTTAAATACATATAATTTATATATATTTACTTTTAATTATATCTAAATGCATATAATGAAAAGGTTAGCTGAATTTGTAAAAGAAAGAAGAAAAGAAGTCAATCTGACTCAAAAAGAATTTGCAGAAAGGTCAGGAGTGGCACTAACTGTTATAAGAAAAATTGAACAGGGTAAAACTAACCTGAATGTTGGTAAGGTTAATCTTGTATTGAAAATGTTTGGACATGAATTAGCGCCGGTAAATAGTAAAGAGCTGAATAAATGAGACAGGGTATAGTATACTACAAAGATTACCTGGCAGGTATAATAACCGAAACAAGTGAAGGGGAATATTTATTTCAGTATGATGATGCTTATATAAGAGAACACTCTGAGGAGTTCATTACTTTTTCAATGCCTGTACGGAAGGAGCCATATAGAGATGATCGTTTGTTTCCATTCTTTGAAGGATTGATACCGGAAGGCTGGTTACTGGATATTGCATCAAAAAGTTGGAAAATTAATCCGAATGACCGTATGGGATTATTATTGGCATGTTGTCAAAACTGTATCGGGGCAGTTAAAGTAGTACCAATTATTGCCGATCATGAAGAATAAGTGCCTATATTGTTATGAACCTGTTCAGGAAGGAATTGACTTCCATGAAAAATGCTCTGAAGAGTTCTTTGGAACCGCTATACCTCCGGAAATACCTTACTCAATAAGTCAAATGGCAGAATTAGCTAGGAATGTTGTGGAACATAGCATAACTGTCCCGGGTGTACAAGCTAAAATATCGATGTCGCTGATAAGAGAAACTCAAAAAAAACGTGATCCCCGGTTGACTGTAGTCGGGGCTTTGGGAGGAAATTACATACTGAAACCTCCCACAGGCAATTTTCCCGGAATGCCACAAAATGAGCATTTAACCATGCGGATTGCAGAAGCATTTAACCTTCAGGTTGTCCCGTCAAGTCTCATACGACTAAAATCCGGTGAATTGTCTTATATTACCAGACGGGTTGACAGATCTTCAATGGATGAAAAAATTCACATGCTCGATATGTTCCAGATCACAGAGGCTTTTGATAAATACAAAAGTTCGATGGAAAAGATCGGAAATGCGATACATCAGTTCTCTGAAAATACATTATTGGATAAGATCTATCTGTTCGAGTTGACATTGTTCTGTTTTTTAACAGGAAATAATGATATGCATCTTAAG
>JASFVU010000253.1:0-5180 GCA_050049665.1 Bacteroidales bacterium
TTCCGTAACCTGTTGCACCGGCATTATTGATTAATCCTATGTATACTGTTCCGTTTACATTCTTTTCCGATAATTGTGTTATTCCATCCTGTGTTGATTCTGCCAACTGACCCAGATCGGTCGTAGTATAACTAACGGTCGGATTACCTCCCTGGTTATCAGATGCCCTGTGAATGGTTCCGTGGAGAGGCTCGGTTACACACCAGTGGGTTGCTCCTCTGAAATTTAGTATCTGATATTCATAAAAAATATCTATGCGGTAGAATATGTTTTCCGAAGTTCCCGTAGATGAAATAATATCGGTATAGGAACGATCCTCACCAACGGTAGCAATGATCTGGAATGTACCGAGAGAATCATTGCTGCGGCAAACATTAAAATAGATTTCCGATTCATTTAGGAATGAGTTATGATTTCCGGCCCCCCATGTTAATGTGTTTATCAGATCATCACTGTAATCGACAACCGATGTTATTTCTACCTCTGTTATCGGTACATATTCAAATGCAAAACCCTCTTCAATTTCCGAATATTCCGTATTATCGCCCATATCATTTCTGATCCGGTATTCGAAGATCGTACCGGGAGGCATTCCCTCATCAAAATACCCTTCATTATCATCAAATGAAGTACTGCTAATACCTCCGCTTATTGTTTCCCAGTTGCCGGTTCCTTTCTCTCTTCTTTCTAATTGTACTGTGACATTTTCCTCTTTTTGAAATTCAATATGTATGCACCCTACCGTAAAGCCGTCTGATGCATCAAGGTCCTTTGGTTTTATATCTCCTTCATTTTCTTTTTCATCACATGAAAACAGGATCAATAAAACTGAAAAGATTAAGCTTACTAAATTCTTCATGTTTTGTTATTTTTTGGTATGTAGTTTTATTTTGATTTCGAATATAATAGGAGCACACCTTGTGCTGTTTACAGAGATACTTCCTGTCAAGCCGCCAGGCCGTTGATCAGAACTGCCAGTTCGGCAGGAGGATGGTATCCCGTTTAAATTTAACACTTTATGTTTTATTACAGTAATGGAATTATACGCACTGTTGAAGATTTGGTTATTATTCCGGATATTATAGGAATTTTGGCGGAAAAGAAAGTATCCATCACTGATGAGTTGATTAGTCGGATAGATGATGAGTTGAAGAAAAAAGTTTCAAAAATCAACCGGTAAAGTATTTTATTGATTGACAGAGTATTTGAATAACCGATGAATTGATGATTCTGATAAGCTCATAGTTTGTTTCAGTTAATCGGTTCACCAATTACACATTTAAACAAAACCAAGGCACCAGTACCCAGTACCAAGAGACCAGCATACATCCTTCGCCCCGAGACCTCGGGGCTTCGGCTGGCAAAGCTCACCTTCACAGGGTTACGATGGACAAAGCCAGTATCAAGGAACTTGAAAATATTTACTTCAACATTGGACATTCGACATAGAAGATCACAGGCAAGTCCGGCATCCAGCATCCAGTAACAGTATATTTTTATTCAACCTTACTTATTCTAACCAGCCGGGCTCCATGATTCCTGACATAAAGTGAGATTTCATCCGAATATTCACCCAAATCTTTTTTAGCCCATAAATCACGTACACTGCATGTACCTTTAAGACCTATCTTCTCAAAGTTTAAGTTTATTTTCAGCGAATCCTGCGGATCAGAGCCCGAAGGATATTGTGCAAATACATGATATTTTACAGTTGCACCTTCGGTATGTTCTATACATTCTTTATCAAGTCCGGCTATTGCAGTAAAAGTGTCGTATCCCTCAGGGATATCATATTCTATTATTGAATTGGAATGAGTCCCTATACCATTGTTATACTCTGTATTGTCAATGGTTAAAATGTTACCGGATACGCTTTTGTTTTTTGTAACATTTCCCCATCCGGCAGTTGCCTTTACCCAATTAATATCTGTCAGGTTTAAGGTCCCTTTTTTCCCTGTAAATCTTGGTTCTATCCAGTCTGCATGATCCCAGTGACTGCCATCTCCACCATCGCTGACAACCAGGTAAAGCTTTTTTGAACCATTTATGGGTACTTTGATCTCTGTACTTTGTTCACCAGGTTTGTAAGTAATAAGATTACTGCTGTATAAGGCCAGAGATTCATCAATAGGTTGCTGATCGGAAATACAAAAAAAGGCCACAAATTTATCATTACTGTCCGTATCATCAGCTACCCATATTTTTCTGTCGTGTTCACTTAGTAGCAATCTGTTGTTCGCGCTGTTCTTTAAAATATCAAGAACTTCACTATTGGTGATCATACTTAAAGTAAATTCATCGTTGCTTGGCAGATCGCCACCAAACATTAACGGAGAACGAAATATAGTCCATAAAGTCATCAGGGCGTACTGTTCGTCTTTCGTAAGCCGTGTCATACGATCATTGCCCCGTTCTCCCCGGATCGAGATACGTCCCATAGGTATCATATCACAATCCGGCCATGTACCGGGGGCAATATACGGGTACCATTTATGGCATACATCCATTAGATGTTGTATATGCGGCCATGTGTCCCAGACATCATCAACCATTCTCCACATATTAGCGTGTTCACGGACATGTTCGGCAAATTCGATCGGAGTTTCGCCTGGTGAGAGGCTGAGTACTATTGGCCGCCCGCAATTATCAATTGCCCTTCGGATCAGTTCTATTTCCGGCTTGTGATAGGGGTGCGACAGGTCATCAACTTTAATAAAATCGACCCCCCAACCGGCATAGAGTTCGAAAATGGAATTGTAATATTCCTGAGCACCGGGTCTGTCAGCTACTATGGTATAATTATCACGTAACCAGGTGCATTGCAGGTCTGTAGAATAGATCTGATCGGCTGTTATTCCATCTGTTCCTTTGACAGGTAGTTTATTTTCCACAGCCACCCTGGGAATTCCGCGCATGATATGGATTCCGAATTTTAGTCCTTTTTTATGAATATAATCGGCGAGTTCTTTAAATCCCTGTCCTTCCTTTGCCGAAGGAAAACGGTTAACAGCAGGCAGATAACGACCATATTCATCGATCACATAGCGTGGATCAGTTTGGTTATATCCTCCGGCTTTGTCGTTTTCGACAAACCATCGAATATCCACAACAATGTATTCCCATCCGTATTCTTTCAGGTTTTCAGCCATATAATCAGTATTGGCTTTTACCTCGTGTTCCTCAACAGTCGGACCATAGCAATCCCAGCTATTCCAGCCCATTGGAGGAGTAGGAGCCCAGTTATAAAATTCCTTTTCACGATTTTCATTTGTAAATGAAGTAAAGATCAATATGATCAGAACACAAAAAATGAACAGATTCTTTTTCATAATTGTATTTATATCCGGAATTAAAGATTTTATGTCTTAGTTAAAATGTATTCGTAATACAAAGTTACGGTATTCAGACAAAATGTAACTATGTGAGCGTATTACAATCAAAGGAATGGTTGATACCGGGGTTGACGGACTTGTTAGCTTACGTCAGAGCCGGGATGATGAGAAGTGATTAGATCATATGGTAATTAAAAATTGAGAATCACTGTTGTCCGGGAAAAATATTTTCTTAAGATATGGAAGGCCGCAGCCTTCCATAATTAATTGCTAGGTTTGTTATTGCCAAACAACAAATACTAGCATGAACAAAAGTACATTTTTTACCGGACAGCCTATCTTTTCTCAACTCCTTAGTTTCATTCCCAGGTCATTGGTTCAAAAACACAGCAAGGACCTATCTACTGACAGGTATTACAAGAAATTTAAAACCTATGACCATATGGTTGCCATGCTATATGCCATCTTCCATCAATGTACCTCCATCAGGGAATTAACCACGGGAATGCTTGCTTGTCAAAACAAGTTGGGGCACATAGGATTAAAATCTAGTCCCAGAAAAAGTACATTATCCGAAGCAAATGCAAAGCGCGATAGTTCGGTTTTTGAAAGGATCTACATTTCTTTATATGACCTATATCATGGACTTTTACCGGACAGCCGAAGTAAGAATCCCATTAAATCAAGACTTTACATCATTGATTCTACAACAATAACCCTATTCAAGGAGATACTAAAGAATGCTGGACGTAATCCTATCAGTGGCAAACGAAAAGGAGGGATTAAAGCGCATACATTAACTAAAGCTGATGAGGATATCCCCCGGCTGGTCCGGATAACATCAGCAGCGACTCATGATGTAACATTTTTAAAGCATATTAACTTGCCTTCCGGTTCAATTCTGGTTTTCGATAAAGGCTATGTTGATTACAGTCAATACCAGAGGCTGTCCGAGAATAAAGTTACATGGGTTACAAGGGCAACTATATACAAAGTGGGACAGAATTAAATGAGTTTAATAAATATTATTATATTTGTTATAACAAAAAGGCGTTGTGAGCGTTTTAAGAAATAAATCTGATGAAAATTTTAAGGCTATTAATATTTTAATAGATTCAAAATTAAATACTCCAGTTATTCATTGTGCATATTATAGTTCATTGCAATTAATTATTGATTTTTTACATGAATATAGTAATTTCTCAGAAGAAGCATCTTTACAGGAAGGATATCAGGAACAAACACATAATTTTTATTTGAATAAAGCCGTTCTTGAATTAAAAAATATAAGTAAAACAAATGCAGGTCGTTTTCATAAATATTTTAGTGCATTTAAAAGAAAAAGAAAAGACGCAGATTATACAAATATTGAAATTTTAGAAAAAGATGCATTAAGGGCAAAAGAGAGCGCAAATAAAATTAGAACATTTTTTAATTTTGTCACCAAAGATGGAAAGTGCGAAAACATATATATTATCTGAATTAACTAAAATAGTTAAAAATATTCCTAAATTAAAAATTGAATATAAATACGATGCCATTACACATGAGCATTTGATAAAAATATTTCCATTAAATGAGTATAATAACAATAAATTATACAAAATCGCGGAAGAAAATTTATTATTTGATTTTATTGAAAAGTATCCGAGCGAAGGAATAGTTTTTTTCTCCGAAAAAGAGTGGATAGATATTAAAAATCCAGATGAAATATTTGAAGGAATAGAATATTTTAATGAAGATGAATTTATATTTTTAGCTATTCAAGATACTTTCAATTTTGAACATAATGATCTTTTTAATTTTAATAAAATTCAAGATGATTTCATTATAATATCAGATATACTT
>JASFVU010000254.1:0-5169 GCA_050049665.1 Bacteroidales bacterium
CCAAAGATAAATTCAGTATTAATGGCAGTTATATTGTTCTGATGTACGAAGACAGCCAAAGGAATTTCTGGATAGCTACAAATATGGGATTGGAACTGTTTGACAGAAAAAAGGATAAATTTTTCCATTATACATCAGATGACGGCTTACCGAATAATACAATTCAGGGAATACAGGAAGATGGCGATGGGAATTTATGGCTTAGTACCAACCATGGCATTTCAAAATACATTCAGGGAACAAAGCGTACCGGCAGAGACACTTTTCGTAATTACAACGTACACGACGGATTGCCGGCAAATGAGTTTCTGAAAAGATCGTGTTTTAAAAACAATGAGGGATATATATATTTCGGCAGTATACAGGGTTATGTGAAATTCCATCCCGACAGCATTACGGATAATCTGGTTGTTCCACCTGTTGTTATTACCGATTTTCAATTGATTGGAAACAGGGATACTGCCAAAAGAGAAAAATCCGAATTGCTTTGGAGTATTCACGAAAAGAAAGTAATTCATCTTTCCTATCTGCAGGCCGATTTCAGCATTAAATATGCGGCCTTAAACTACGTGAATCCCATTAAAAACAGATACAGATTCAAGCTTGAAGGATATGAAGATGACTGGAAGGACGTTGGAAACCAGCGTTCTGCAACGTATACAAATCTGGCCCCGGGAAAGTATACATTTAAGGTGATGGGGTCGAACAATGATTTTGTGTGGAATGATGCTCCGGCAATCGTGAAAATAATCATTCATCCCCCGTGGTGGAGAACCCTGGGTTTCATAATCAGTGCATCAATTGTCTTTGTGATCATCGTTATGTATTTAATACGGTTGAGAATAATGAGGCTGAAAGATCAGAAAAAAGTCCTTGAGCTTACCGTGGCAAGAAGGACAGAAGAATTGTCGATGGCTAATAAACTGTTGCAGGAACGGCAGGAAGAAATTTCAAAACAGAACGAAGAACTGGAAAAGCACCGGCATCAATTGGAGTACCTTGTTGAGGAAAGAACAAATGAATTACAGGCCGCAAAAGTGAAAGCAGAAGAATCCGATCGCCTGAAGTCGTCATTTCTGGCTAATATGAGCCATGAGATACGAACTCCTATGAATGCAATCGTCGGATTTTCATCTTTGTTGGGAGATTCAAATCTTGAAGGGGAAGATAAAGCTAAGTTTCTTGAGATCATTAAAAATAATAGTGAAACATTGCTTACATTGATTAATGATATTCTTGATATCTCGTTGATTGAAGCAAACCAGCTGACCATGAATAAGGAAGTATTTGATGTCAACGCTATGTTATCGGAGTCAGAAAAATTTTTATTGCTTGATAACGAGAATAACCTTCGGATCCAATTCAAACCCGGTTCAAAGGACAATGTGTTTACGATTTTCAATGATCCTGTCCGTTTTAAGCAGATTGTCAATAATCTCCTGAACAATGCATTGAAGTACACTGAAAAAGGTCACATTATCTTTGGTTATGATGTTGAAGACAATTTTGTCAGGTTTTATGTTTCTGATTCAGGTATCGGGATGAATGAATCCGATATCGAATTTATATTCAATCCGTTTTATAAAGCAGAAAATGTTGAGTCAAAATTATATCGTGGAGCGGGAATCGGACTTTCCATAACAAAGAATCTTGTTGAATTAATGGGTGGGGATATTTGGGTTGAATCCAAACCTGATAAAGGAACTACTTTTTATTTCATATTGCCGAAGTCAGAATCAACACCCACAAGTAAAAAACCGGAACCGTCGAAAAAAAAGAATTTTGAATTTGAAAAAGCAACGATATTGGTTGCTGAAGATGAGGATACAAATTACAAACTTGTTGAAACCATATTGAGTTCTACAAAAGCAGATGTCATAAGGGCAAAAGACGGTGCTGAAGCTGTTGGCTTTGTTGAAAAGCATAAAGGTATTCAAAACCTGATCGTTCTGATGGATATCAAAATGCCAAACATGAATGGATTCGAAGCGCAGAGAAAAATTAAATCCATCAGGGAAAACATACCCGTAATTGCAATTACCGCTTATGCACAGGCTACGGATAAGAGCAGAATTTTAATTCATAAGTTTGACGGTTACCTTTCCAAACCCATTTATCCGGAAGAACTTCTCAGGATTATTGATAATTTTTATTCCGAATGATCTTTGAATAATATAAACCGGAATATTCCGACTCCGACTTCAAAAAAAATCCCGAACAGGAAAAAGGAAACATCATTTTTCAGTTTATGTTAAATTGTCGCTGATTTTGTAATTGTGATCTCCACAGACCTTCCGGTACAGCCTAAGGGAGATGTCAGCACCTGTTATTTACCTGCAATCCAATCAACGATCTCATCCGACAACGGATTTGTCCGGGAACCAAAGTGATTTACCAGGTTTCCGTTTTCATCGATAAGAAACTTATTGAAATTCCAGGTTACCTTTGCATTCATAACGCCGTTTTGTGACTTGTCTGTCAGCCATTTATAGAGCGGATGAACAGCATCACCCTTAACGGAAATTTTAGCCATCATCGGGAATGTAACGCCGTAATTAATTTTGCAAAAATCAGCTATCTCTTCATTGCTCCCCGGTTCCTGGTTCATAAAATCATTTGCCGGAAACCCGATGATCGTGAAGTTATTGCCCCCGTATTTTTCATACAATTTTTGTAAATCGGCATACTGAGGCGTAAAACCACATTTCGAAGCAGTGTTTACAATAAGCACTTTTTTCCCTTTCAGTTGCGACATATCGAAATCCTCTCCCTGAAGGGTTTTTACTTTAAAATCATAAATTGATCCGGTCTGAGCGGATAATGCTTGTACCATAAGAAATATACTGAACAGAATGATAAGTTTTTTCATTGCTTAGTGTTTTTTATTCTTATTTAAACAATTTTCCAGATAGAATGGTTCACGAAGGGAATTCATATGTTTATCTGATCAGGTTTTTATGCATTTTTAAGGTTAATATAAAACAAAGCTGATGAAAAAAATCATTTTTAGTTAAAAGATCCGATGTATGTTAAGCTTTCCGTTTGTACAATGGAAGGCAGGAAAATTGAGAATCCTGCCAATGGTTATCATATAAGCGGTTTGCATAACATAACCTGGGATGTAAGTAAACTAACCTCCGGTATCTATTTTCTTTTACTCGAATCAGGCAATACGATCACATTCAGAAAGTGTGTCAAAAAAGGAAATGTTTAATTGTAAGGGAACTGTCTGAAAAGTATAAACAGGAATAACTGCTAATTCACGGAGGCATTTAGAAATCCCGAAATTCTGACTTTTCAGAGAGCCCCTCTGTTTTATGCATTAACTACCGTCTCAATAAAAGCACGAATGTTCTCAGTTTTCACGCCGGGAGGCATACCACCTCCGCACGAGTAGATAACCCGTGTTTTGTCTTTCATGTTATCGATCAATTCCCTGGTGACCTTTTTCACATCATCGGGAGAACCGCCTGCAAGTACATCTCTGGGAGGAATATTGCCAAGCATGGTAATTTTGTTATCCGTCAGTTCTTTTAACTCATTCAGATCGGACTCAAATTCCATGTTAAAAATATTAATTCCAATTTCGGGCAGGTATTTAATAGACGAAGCATAACCGGCATCGTTATGAAAGAATTTGATGCTTACATCTTTATTATACAATCTTTTGAGGTAGGGAAGTCCGAATTGCTGAAACTCTTCTTCTCCAATGAAGCCTATGATATCGTCCAGCATCATTATTCCGTCAATGCTGGGAAATGTCTGTTTCTGAAGGTCGTGCCATGAATCCAGATAGTCGGTAATGATCGTCAGCAATTGATGCGTTTCATCCGGATTGGTCATCATCGTGGTCAGAAATTCGGTGGTACCCATCAGATAAGAGGCGATATTCAGCGGTCCCCTGGAAACGGAAAAGCGTATTTTGAAGCCGATATCTTCAATCTTTTTCTGATTGAGCCTGAGTCTGTTCAGTATAAATGGAGCAAGACCGTCTGTTTCGGGATTGGGTGGCTGGATATTTGCAATGTCTTCCACGGAATGAATCGTTTTATGTGCATGCGGAAATTCATTTTTGGGAAAAGTACCGCGTGAGCCGAATGCCGAAGGCTCACTGCACATGCCGTATTCAGACCAGAAGGACGGGAAATACATAACATCCGGGAAAGTATCGATCGCCTTTTTGTTAGCTTCGAACCACAATTCATCGCTTGAGAAATAATCCAGTATCGTCATCCCGGCCCAGTTCGGCAGCCACGGGCAGTCGATTACGAATCCTACAGGGAGCGGATCAAGGATCTTACCATTTACGATGTCTTTCAGGTCGTTCCATTGATTGTCAGTCATAATCTTTAAAGTTTTTCTATAAAATGCGATAAAGATAATAATTTCTGGTAAGGACGATAATCAGATATCTCCCGTAGGTTTAATTTATTTGATCTCAGTTTTCCAATTGTTGGATTGAACATATTTCATTCATTCTTTGCTTATAAAAAACTCATCTGATTCCCATTTTATAGGATTCTGAAGGATATAGTTTTTAACCTTTGATAATTATTATTTCTAATAATTCTGTCATAAAAACGGGATTGCCAACTAAAATATGCATGATGATTCAATTTTCCCTACCACGAACCGCCGGCACCACCACCCCCGAATCCTCCTCCGCCGAAGCCACCAAAACCTCCGCCACCGCCAAAACTTCCGCTGCCTGAAGAAAAATTCCTCCAGCTTCCGCTGTGTCTTGATCCGGAACCAAGCATGGAAAGCAGCAACCAGAACGGCAGGCTTCGTCCGATGGAATTTTTGCGTATTCTGCCGGCCCTGCCAAAAATACCCGTAATGACAAAAAAAGCAATGGCAAGTCCGAAGAAAACCCCGACCGGACTCTCACCCGAACTTCTTTCTGCATATTCTTTTGCTGTGAATTCTCCCAGGCTAAGTTGCATCATGATTGTCAGGGCATTGTCTATACCTTCAAAATAGTTTCCCTGTCTGAATGCAGGAAGTACCTCATTATCAATAATTCTGTTTGCTATGGCATCAGGGATCACTCCTTCAAGTCCGTAGCCGATTGCAATGTATACTTCTCCTTTGGAATCGGCCGTTTTTTCCTTTACAAGAAATACGATCCCATTATCAAATTTTTTCTGACCGACTCCCCATTGATGG
>JASFVU010000255.1:0-5158 GCA_050049665.1 Bacteroidales bacterium
TCCCCAATTCAGTCCAACGGAAAAAGTGGTGGTTTCACCCCGGTAGTATTCAGCCGTGTATTTTTCAACATCCCCGGAAGTATTCCGGTAACGAACCTCCCCAAAGACAAAGACATCGTTAATGACCTGGTAGCCGGCGTAAAGGGCAAGTTCTTCCGTTTCCCATTCCACGGTATCGAGGAAATAATTCACGACTTCAATGCGGTTTGTTCCCAGCTCGGTATGGTCCGGCCCGTGCTGCGCAAAATGGTAAGAAGTTTTCAGGTCAAGGCCCCGGACAGGCTTGAACAGGATCTCCAGATAATAGCTGCGGGAGTTGTCCAGCATATAATGTCCCAGATTGTAGAAATTCGACTCATAGGTAGTGGTTGGCATGTTGTGTTTATAAACATTCGGATAGCTCTGAAAATATTCAAAAGTAACGGATGTGTTGGGGATCAGGTCCGATAAGCGGAGCCCCGTGTTGATGCTGTTATAGCCCATACGGCCCTGTTCCTTCAGTCGCGTAAAGGAAATGTCATCAAAATAAAAACTTGCGTAAACGTGAAGGTGCCTGATCTGACGTGAGCTGATATCAAAGAAGAACTGGGAATTCTGGCCGGTGTAATTGCTTTTGTAATTGCTTAGTGTATGGTCGGTCGATTTATACAGCATGAAAGGGATGAGGTAAGCAGGATGCACATTATCGGCGCTGTAAACCACAGAATTCCCGATGGAGGCATAGAGGTTTTTCAGGGGTTTAAAGGTAAACAGGTTAGCGGCCATGTATTTGTTGAAGAACACTTCGCGGGTGCTGGTGCCGTACCCGTTCGTGAATGTGTAGCTTCTGGCACTGTCTACCACGCCCGAGACAAGCCAGCCGTGAAAATAGTTGAATTCAAACCATCTGACAGGTTTCAGGTTCAGTTTTATCTGTGCAACCGACGGAACTTTTCCCGAGATAATGGAAGGATAGTGGTAGTAATTTCCCCATTCCATGTGGTCTTTTACCAGTCCTATGTTCCCCCATTTCCAGGATATTATAAAGCCTCCTCTCATTTCGCTGAAATCCTGGCCGGCCTTGTAAACCGCACCTTGTCTTGTATTAATGTATGCCGGATCCGACAGTAATTTTTCTTCGTGGTTATCTCGCAGACTGGCATATACGCCCAGGTGCTTTCCGGCATAGGCAAATACTTCGGCGCCGTTCCACCGGTGGTAGTTCGATCCGTTTTCATTGTTCCAGTACTGGATACCCAGGATGGGATTCAGGGAAAAAGTGAACAGCGAATCTTTGTAGTACAGGATATCGATCCGTTTTTTATAGGTTTTGCCGGGTTTCAGTTCCTTATTGAAGTCCTTCAGATAGAACTCCAGCTCTTTTTGCTGTCTTTTGTTCAATTGGCCGGCATGTTGGGTTATTTCGTCCAGCTTTTCAGCAATAAACCTGCGGGTATAGGGCTTTACGGCCGAGTTCAGTTCAATGAACTTCTCGCTGGCCATTTCGTCGAGGAAGGTGTAAATGCTTTGGTTGGATATATGGATGTAGACATCCTGGGCGGAAATTCCAATGGTCAAAATAAAAACGAAATATAAGGCGTACAGGATCTTTTGCATATTACGGTTTATTTTTTTATTGATAAATGCATAACCTTATAACAGGAACTCTTCCATATTATTCAAATGAATGATCTTGAAATTTGCATCAGGATATGTTTTTGTAAATGTTTTGGATACACGTATATTTTTCCCGGGATTCCATTTAAACTCGTAAGCGTTTAATGTTCCTCCCGTTTCCTCAATATAGTCAATTTCCTGATGTTCGGTGGTTCGCCAAAACCAGCTATTAGTCCAGTTCTCATCATACGTATTTTTTTTTAGTCTTTCCGCCACAAGGAAGTTTTCCCATAATGCTCCGATATCGGGACGATTTTCAGCTAAAGTATAATCGGATATTAAAGCATTGCGTATACCAAGATCAAAAAAGTAAATTTTCCTGCTGAATTTCAGCTCATTTCTCAGGTTTCTGCTAAATGAGCCCAGCCTGAAAACAACATAGGCCTTTTCCAGAAGTGTAATATACTTTTCCGTTGTTTTATTATCCAGACCACACAACTGACCTAATTCATTAAATGAGACCTGAGATCCTATCTGATAAGATAAAGCCTGGAGGAGCCTGACTATTTTTTCGGGCTTTTTTATGTTTTCCAGCATTAGGATGTCTTTATACAAGTAACTGTCTGTTAATAATTTAAGGATAGTCTTTTCCTCACCGGGGTGATTGATCACATCCGGATAATAACCATATACCAGACGATGATTAATGGCTCTTTTTTCTGTAAGTAATCCATGATGGTTTACCAGTTCTTCAAACGAAAGCGGAAACATTTTGTATTCCCATTTCCGGCCTGTCAGAGGTTCATTTAGCGTATTTGATAATTCAAAAGAAGAACTGCCGGTGGCAATCAACTGTACCTCTTTAATATAATCGGTTATTAATTTCAACCTCAGGCCGGTTTCAGGTAATAACTGAGCTTCATCGATTATAACGATCTTCTTATTACCGAAGTACAGCCGTAACCTGTCCGCTGAAGGAGAATTGAACAAAGCCTGAACATCCGGGCTGTCTCCTGAAAGCCAGAGAACATCCTTGTTTTTTAAAAAGATCTTTTCCAGTAAAGTGGTTTTACCTACCTGGCGTGCTCCCAGAAGTATAATTGCTTTTCCTTTATTTATTTTACCCGTTATCTTGTTTTCAAGGAGACGGTCAATCATGATCCTGTTTTATTAAGAGATAATTAAATTTATAATTTTTGGGATTTAAATCCTAAAAAATGCAAAGTTTTTGGGATTATGATACCACATTCTTAGAATTTTAAGAGGGAAAGGTGCTTTAACATATCACGAAACGCAAAGTTTCCCCCTGTCAGGTATACAGGTACCGTTTGATACTTCTTTTCGGGGTTTTAACAAATTCGCGGTCAGCGATCTCAAATTTCGACACAGACATATAATTGGGAAAGCGTTCGTTCAATTCATCAAGGTACTGGGTATACAATTCCTGCAGCCGCGATTTGGCTATGTGCAGGTAATCCATGGTTTCCATATCGGGGTAAATAAGCGCTACTAGCTTTTCATCGCGTTGTACAATAAGTGATTCCTGTATACCGAAACGATTGTTCAGCGCCGATTCCAGCTCTTCGGGATAGATGTTTTTTCCGTTCGCTCCCAGTATCAGGCTTTTGCTGCGTCCCCTGATATAGATAAACCCGTCGCGGTCGATAATCCCCAGGTCTCCGGTGTGCAGCCAGCCCTTGCTGTCGATGATCTCTTTTGTTGCCTTTTCGTTCTTGTAATAGCCCAACATAACATTTTCGCCGCGAACCAGTATTTCCCCGACAACTTTCGACTGGTTTTCGGAGTCGATGATCACCTCGAGCGTGTCAACGGCCTTGCCCGACGACCCTTTGCGGGTGATCTCCGAAGAAGCATAGCTGATCAGGGGCCCGCATTCCGTCATGCCGTAACCGACCGTTACCGGGAGTTTTATTTTTCTGAAAAATGCTTCGGCTTCCGGGTTAAAAGCAGCACCCCCCACAATGATCTCGGTAAACCGTCCGCCAAAAGCCCCGGCGATCTTTTTCCTGATCTTCAGCAGGATCAGCCGGTTCAGCAAAGGTGTTGCCAGAAGGACCCTGATAAGCGGTTTGTCGATGATCGGAAGGATCTGTTTCTTGTATATTTTTTCGATCACCAGGGGAACCGAAAGGATAAGGGCAGGCCTGATCTCTCCGAAAGCGGCAATGATCACCTGGGGAGAAGGCACCTTTGTAAGAATGGTGATGGTGCAGCCAATGGTAAAGGGGAACAGGAATTCAAAAGCACAGCCATAGGTATGGGCAAGAGGCAGAAATGAAACAATGGGATCTCCGGGGTTCAGGGGCATATTATTTTGTGCAAACCGGATATTGGCGGTAAGCGAATTGTGGTGCAGCATAACACCTTTTGAATGTCCCGTGGTTCCCGATGTATAGGAGATCACCGCCAGATCGGCATTGGATATGGACGGCAGATGGAAATCATTGACCGTGACGTCCGGTGATGTTGCCGAAAGGCAATCCCTTACCAGCTTTTCAAAATCCTTGCTGTTCGGGCCTAACGGATTAAATGAATTTGCCGAAACAACTCCTTTCAGGTTTTTTAGTTTGCCGGCATTCAGGGTTTCATAGATCCCATCCGAACAAATGAGTAATGACGAATCGGAATGAAGGATAATTTCAACAATGTCATCGGGATTAAAATCGGGAAGTACAGGAACGATAACAGCGCCGTAGCTTACAACCGCCAGGTACGAAATGCACCATCGTGCCGAGTTTCTTCCTGCCAGCGCCACTTTATCGCCTTTACGTATCCCGGCGCCTTCCAGAAATTTATGGAATCCTGCGATCGTTCTGCCAGCCTCGCCATAGGTAAAAGACTCTCCTTTGTAATCGGCCAGCGCAGGAATATCCCGGTTTCTGCGGATACTTTCTTCAATGTAACTCACAAATGATTCTTTCAGCATACTGATCATGGATTTTCCCGGCTCTGCAAAGTAGCAAAAATTTCCGGATGGGGCACGGACTTTTCATTATTTCCCGGAAAATATCCCGTTCAGGGAATATGATTTGCACTTTCCATTATAGTAAACCGGGATTTCTGTCAGGTTGGCAGATAGGCGCCGGACCCGAAAGCTGTCTCAAAAGTCGGTAAATCGTTAAGTGCACGAAGGTGCATGCAAAGAAAGCGAAGTTTCACATGGATTGTTAAAAAAATAATCTAACTTTACATTTAGACGTCTAAATGTAAAATACACTTATGATATTACGGCCATATTGGTTATCAAAAATTGCCGGAGCCTGGAAAAAACGTTCCGTTGTCTGGTTATCGGGGGTACGCAGGGTAGGAAAAACCACGCTGGTACAAATGGTTGAGAATTGCCATTACCTGAATTGCGATCTGCCTTCTGTACAACGTCAACTGGAAGATCCCGAATTTTTTTTCAGGTCAAACAGGGATCAGCCGGTTATTTTCGATGAGATTCACAGACTCAGCCAGCCTGCATTGGTTCTTAAGATCGCGGCTGATGAGTTCCCGGATATAAAAATACTTGCCACAGGATCATCTACACTGGCTGCAA
>JASFVU010000257.1:0-5140 GCA_050049665.1 Bacteroidales bacterium
ATTCCGGGGCTGCTCGCCATGGGTATAATGATGTCAACCATGTGGGGACTGAGTTACGGAATGATCGAGAAGCGTTCGAAAAAGCTGCTGCGCCGCATGGTAGCCACTCCAATGAAGAAATCATACTTTCTGATCTCGATCATGACCGTGCGCATGACCATGAATTTTATCGAGGCGGTATTGCTGATCCTGTTTGCCTGGCTGGCATTCGACATTACTATCCAGGGCAGTATTCCTGCCCTGCTGGCTATTTTTATAGCAGGCAATATAGGTTTTGCCGGACTTGCATTTTTTATTTCCTGCCGAACCGCAAAAACGGAAGTAGGAAACGGACTGATCAACGTAGTGGTCATGCCCATGATGATCCTCTCGGGGATCTTTTTCAGCTATCACAATTTTCCGGATGTAATTATTCCTTATCTGCAGAAACTCCCGTTAACGATGGTTGCCGACGGTATGCGCAGTATATTTATCGAGGGGGCAGGAATTGAGCAGGTTGCCGCCCCTGTCGGAATTTTGCTTGTTGGTGGTACGGCCTTTTTCTCTCTCGGACTGAAATTTTTCAGGTGGTATTGATTATTGTGCGGTTGAATGACTGATGATCATGTTTTCCAGTTGATTCAGCCGAACAGCCAGGCGCTTTTTTTCATTCAGAACAAACTTTTGCTTTTTCCCGTTCCATTCAAACGGCGCCATCTCCATCTTCACCTTGTCGGGGATGGTATGAAAGCTGTTCTGACATCCGAATTTCGCCTGGATTATTTTCAGGTACCTGCAATCAAAATCGTCCAGTCCGTAGTAGGTATTTTCCCTGAAGGAATCACGAAGGATCATCTTGTATTCTTCAGGGTGATCGAAATAAGCAATGTATTTCATACGGCGATGTTTAATTAATTTGTATTAACCTGTTTGAACAGTTAAAGTTAGAAAAATATTAAACTTACAGGTTATGGAAAAATAAACAGTAAAATCACAATTGACACCCCGGTTTTTCAGGCAGAATAACCCACATTATTTTTTACGAATACCTTTCTGAAGTGTCTCATATGACCCGGGAAAAACATACCTTGCAAAAAATAACTTTCTGATAAATGCCGAAATTCCCCCGATACATGACCCTGATTTCACTTATTCTGGCCGGTGAAGCCATTTTTTTTCTTCCTTTTGTCCTGGCCAGGATTTTTCGGCCTACTCTGCTTATCGTATTTAATATCACCAACACGGAACTTGGAACATGGTTTTCGGTTTACGGCATTGTGGCTATGGCAGCCTATTTTTTTGGCGGTCCCCTGGCTGACAGGTTTCCTGCCCGTAACCTGATAGCCCTTGCCTTATGGCTGACATCGGCCGGCGGATTTTTGATGGCTTTTGTACCGGGAAATGGTACGATGCCGGTTCTTTACGGATTCTGGGGATTGACGACCATTTTTTTATTCTGGGCAGCCCTGATACGGGCAACACGTGAATGGGGTGGCAAAACATTTCAGGGGCGTGGCTTCGGATGGCTTGAAGGAGGAAGGGGTTTTACGGCCGCACTTATCGGTACTTTTTCCTTATTTCTCTTTTCACAGGTTATGCCGGAACATCCTGACGGAACTTTTTCCGGACAAAGGATCGCCTCATTCAAACAAGTGATTACTGCTGCCTCGTGTATCGTACTGCTATGCGGGGTCCTTGTGAGGATCTTTGTACCGGGAGCTTCATCCGGATATAATCGTTCTGCTGTTTCTCCGGGCATGATCAGATCTCTGCTGGCCAAACCCGTTGTCTGGATGTTGTCCGTGATCATCTTATGTGCCTATGTAGGATATAAAATTACAGACGTATTTTCGCTTTACGCAAATGAGATCCTGGGGTTTAATGAAGTCGGATCAGCCGGAGTTGGTACGGCCGCACTCTGGATGCGTGCCCTGGTTGCTGTAGTTGCCGGTTACCTGGCGGATAGATTCCGGGCAGGTAAAGTAATTATGATCTGCTTTGCTTTGTCCGTTCTGGGAGGACTGATGATCGTATTCGGATTAGTAGACGGACTGGTTATTCCCGCACTGGTGAACCTGTCAGTGATCATGGCCGGAGTTTATGGTGTTCGAGCCCTGTATTTTGCCCTGATCAGTGAAGAGGATTTATCGCTGGCAACAACGGGTACCATAGTCGGCATCGTTTCAGTGATCGGATTTACGCCCGATATTTTCATGAGCCCATGGATGGGGTATTTGCTGGACTCAAATCCCGGAATTACAGGATACCGCTACGTATTTATGGTCCTTGCTTCCTTTTCGGTTATCGGATTTCTGATCAGCCTGTTATTGCCCTTACCTGATGAACCCGGAAATGTGTTAAAATCAGTGGTATGAATCCTCAGAGTAGAATTCTGAACCCAAAATTCCGATGCAGAGCATCGGGGTATTAAACCACATAATGCCGATACGCTTCGCTATCGGGATTAGTTCAACTAACAAATTTCAGTGCACTCTCCCGCCTTTTGCGGGACAGGTTGTTTCTGAAATTTGAGTTTCACTGAATAAAAAGCACTTGCCTGGAAAAAGTGTTCATTCCTTCAGAATTTATTAATTTAACCTGCCCTGTAAATATATTCACAATATAAATAGTGCCAAAGCAAAGCCTGTCAAGCAAACAGCGGGATTACCCGGTTCTCTCCATAGTAATAATTTCGGCGGAGGCACAAGTAACACTTGGTTTTTGAAAAAAGTTGGTGTAACTTAATCGTAACCAGAATTATAATTGGAATTTATAAATTGATCAGGTAAATCTTTCAATGAGTTTTTGAGTTAACTTCAATATTCTGTTGCTCCCGGCGAGAAATGTGAATATTTTGCTGTTAATTATGTTTCATTTTTGTACGGAATGGATTAGTATAGTAAAAAATATCAGAAGATGAGAACATTAATATTGTTAGTCCTGCTTGGAATCGCTGGTAATGTATCTTTTTCGCAGACTGGTGGAAAAATTACCGAAAAGAGAAATGTGTACAATGAGAAAGGTGACTATTACTTTGAGAGAAAGGAATTTAAAAAGGCCATTGTTTTTTACAATATGGCTTACAGGAAAGATGAGGATGATTATTTCTCGGTGTTAAAAAAAGCAGAAGCTTACACAAAGCTAAACTGGTATCCGCAGGCAGAAGAATGCTACCGAATTGTTTTCGGAGCAAACAGGGAGGTTGATAATGTTTACCGGCTGAAGTATGCCCTTTTGCTTCTTGATAACAATAACCCCGGGGAATTTAAAAAATGGCTTGAAAAGTACAATGAAATTATTGAGGAAGAGATAGAAGGTGAAAATTACCTGATCTCGAGCGAGCAACGGGTAAAATTATACAAGGACTCCACCATTGTCCTGGTTTCGGATGAACAGAAGGCAGATACCTTCACTTTCAAAGTTAAATACGAGGGATATCGGTTCAGGAGAAGGTCCGCCTCCGGAGAAGATGAACTGAACCTTATTTTGAGCAATGGTGAAGAGTATATGGTAACTCCCTCTGCCGGTAATGATTTTGAATTTAGCTTCCTGCCGGCCGAAAACTACAAAATTGTCATTCGTGAAGAAAACCTCATGGCTGAAGATATTCTTCGTGATAAGACACTAACACCGGAACAGAGAAAAAAAGAATTTCTGAATCCCCCTCCTGTTCAAATGGCCGAACTGAAACTGCATCCGGGTATGAAGTATCGGTTTACAGCAGGTAAAAATTCAATTAGTCCGCAATATATGAGTACCCTGAAAGAAAAGGCCGGGACTTATCTGTCTCCCGATCAGAGTGCTATTGATCTGAGTGTTCTGGCAAAGGAATTGCAGCTTTCGGAGGGATCGGTCTATACGGTAAGATTTGTAAAGGACGAAGATCAGGGAAGTGCCTATAAAGGAAAAGAAATAACAACCCTGTTCCTTAATGACAGGTCTGTCAGCATATTTGCCCAGTCATTTTTTGTTCTGCTACCGCAGCAGTCAGAGATAAATTTCAATGTACAAACCGATATCGATGCATTGGAACAGAATTTCAGTTCCAAAAGATATGCAGTGCTTGTCGATGAAGGCCCGATCTTCAGAGAAGAGATGAAAGATAAACAGAAATGGTTATTGTCCCTGTCGGTAAACACTGAATCAATTGAAGAGGTAATTCATGATAACAGATTGTCAGCCAAAGAAATAAGCATTATCCCAGGCATGGAATACATATTAACACTGAGCAAGCCCGATCCGGACACAGGCGAGGACATTGAGATCATTGTTCCCCTTACCAGGGGAGTGAAGTATAATTTGACATCATCAAAGCCATCAAATGCTGAATACAGGGAAGCTCTGGCAGAATTATTCCTTGGCAGAGAAGACCTGGAACTTGCCAATGAAGAGGTTATTGACATTTCAGTCCTTTCAAAAGAACTGGAAGTAAAGCCTGGTGAAGACCTGACATTCCACCTGCTTCCGGTAAAACAATTCGGCAAGAAACAGAGCTTACCGGCAGAAAGACCTTCTTCCCTGGCACTTGACGAGAAAGTTTTTGAAATTACACGTGATGAAAAATATACCATAAACGTGCCTTTTAATCCCGACCGAAAGGTGAATCTGCAGACTGACCTGAACTATGTACAGGAGCATTTTGAGCCGGAAAATTATACTATGAGGCTGGATACGGTTTCCTTCACATCCGAGATAACTGTAGACACTACGGGATATGGCGCTATGAAAGATTCAGGCTGGCTGGTGAGCATGAGCATCAATACCGAGTCAGCCGAAGAAGTTGAAATGCAGAATCAGTATATCGCCAGAGAAGTAAGTATCATCCCCGGAAAAGAGTACATTTTGACCGTAAGCAAGATAGACGGAAATACCGGCGAAGAAGAAGAGATCATTGTGCCTCTGACACGCCATGTAAAATATGATTTCACTTCTCATCCGGGATCGGAAAAGGAATACAGGGAGTCGCTCGATAAGTTCTTAACGGAAAGAGAAGACGTTGAAGTTATGGATGGTGAGGTCATTGATATACGACTGATATCCAAGGAACTGAAGATCAAGGAAGGTGATGATGTCTCCTTCAGTCTGCTTCCTGTGAAGCGATTACCGGGAATACCCGCACCTGAAGGAGAAACAAGGTCAAGCTTATACCTGGATCATAAAC
>JASFVU010000258.1:0-5129 GCA_050049665.1 Bacteroidales bacterium
TCATACATCGGTTATTGTTCGTTCAACCCAAAAAGTGAAGAGTTTTTTTATGCAATTACCGATCAGCAATGGGGTTCATCACAAATATTAAGACTAAATCCTGACGGACAAATTGATACCATGAATTACAACATCAACAAATATTGGGAAGGAGAACCAATGTTTACTCATGAGAGCAAACGCATGTACTTTACAGCAATAATTCCTCCAAATGATAATCAAGATTGGCACGGCGATTTATTTTATGTCGAGAAAACAGACAATGGTTGGAGCGAAGCAAAAAAATTTGAATTGAATACCAAAACTAGCGAATGGCATATTTCTTTTACCAGAAATAGTACAGCATATTTTGGTTCAGAGAGAGAAGGAAGAAGATTGAAGGCGGATATATTTTATTCAAAGCCCGAAAAAGGGGAGTATAAGGAGGCTATAAAACTTCCACCATCAATAAATACTGAATATAATGATTGTGACCCATTAATTGCACCTGATGAAAGTTACCTGATTTTTCATTCCGACAGACCTGGAGGATTTGGCGACCACGATTTATACATCGCATTCCGCGTAGGAGAAAATCAATGGACAAATCCTGTTAATATGGGGAAAACGATAAACACCTCAGGATGGGAAATGGGACCATCACTATCCCCTGATGGAAAATACTTGTTTTTTACACGAAGAAAATCATGGGATACCAACGAACCTTCGAAAATATATTGGGTTGACATAGCAATAATTGAAAATTATAAATAAAAATGGCAGCTAACAATGATTAGCCTTGATACAAAATCAGAATTGCCAGCTCTATTTGTTAGTACATTGGCAAGTCACACAAGCCACGCTTCAACCAAAACTTGCCAAAGAGCTAACAAATGCCAGCCCCGTTACCCCCTTTAAGGGCGGTGTGAATGAAAAATGCAATAAAATATACTGATGAAGGCTTTGTTGAGTTTGGATATGTTAAAGATGGTGCTTACTTGAAGTTTTATGTAAGGGATAGCGGAATTGGAATTCCCAAAGAGAGGCATAGTGCAATTTTTGAACGGTTTATACAAGCAGATATTGCAGATATCCAGGTCCGGCAGGGAGCGGGTTTGGGTTTGTCAATAGCTAAAGCCTCGGTAGAAATGCCTGGAGGTAAGATATGGTTAGAAAGTGAAGTAGGTGAGGGTTCTGTGTTTTATTTTACTATACCGTACCAGGCAAAACCACAAATACGAAGTACCTGGGATAATATAGCGGCTGATAAAGAGCAAGGAATAAAACCACTAAAGACATTGATCGTTGAAGACGATGAAACTTCACAAATCTATATTTCTTTGATTTTAGAAAATCTATCAAAAGAAATTATTACAGTTGGCAACGGAAAGGAAGCTATTAAAATCTGTCAGAACAATACCGACATAGATTTGATAATGATGGATATTCGAATGCCAATAATGAATGAGTATAAAGCAACACAGGAAATACGTAAATTCAACAAAGATGTGGTTATTATTGCACAAACAGCTTTTGCTCTTTCAGGAGATCAGGAAAAAGCAATTAAGTCGGGCTGTGATGATTATTTACCTAAACCCATTGACAAACCGGAACTGCTTAAATTGATTAAAAAATATTTTTGAAACCATTGCTTATATGAAAATTTTGTACTTTTAATCAACTTAATTTGTAATTTGATAAGAAAGAGCTTCGATCCCGAAAGCTTTCGGGACGCCAACTAACCATATACCAGGACCGTGGGCAGTAATTTTTAAACCAGGTAAGATTTTAAGAAAAAATATCAGAATAAGAATAGAAGATATGAAGAAAATAGTTTTATTAGCTGGTTGCATACTAGGTTTATTATGTAGTATTTATGCAGGTGATACTATTCCTGCAAACCATAACTTAATTGAATATACAGGCAGGATTGACTTTACTGATTCACTTGCTCCGAAATTTTCTTACTCAGGCGTCTCAGTACGCGCTTTCATAAGTGGCACAAGTGTTTCTGCCATTTTAAGTGATGATATAGGACAAAATTACTACAATGTGATCCTTGATCGAAATGAATACAAAACCATAAATGTTTCAACTGGCAGAAATACTTACATTTTAGCGGAGGGACTCAGTGATACTATTCATGAAATTGAACTATTTAAACGTACTGAATTAACTTTCGGTAAAACACAATTCCATGGATTTATTTTGGATGACGGTGCTTCTTTGGATACAATAACGAATATCCGCCCGTATTTTATCGAATACATCGGGAATTCAATTACCTGTGGTTATGGGAACGAAGGGACCCTGGGTGAATCATTCGGTCCTGAAACCGAAAACCATTTTCTGAGCTATGCTGCCGTCACATCACGTAATTTTAATGCCAGACATATGTCTGTTTCCCGATCCGGAATTGGTATTTACAGGAATTATGATGGTCCGGCCACAGGGAATGCCGATTGTATGACCAACCTGTATTCGCGAATTTTTCTATACGATGCCCAGCCTATTTACGATTTTAACGAAAAACCGGATGTGATCTGCATAAATCTTGGCACCAACGATTTTAGTACATCCGGTGCCGATTCATCTCTTTTTGTAAGTAATTACTTACGTCTTATCGACACTATTCAAAAAAGATACGAGATGCCCGACATAGTTTGTTTACTCGGTCCAATGTTATCAGGCAGTGCACTCACCGATGCAGGAAACTATATTCAGTTTATTGCCGATTCTGCAAACAATAAGGAACAAGGGGATGTATCGTTTTTTGAAATGTCAGCACAGACCGGGAGTTTAGGTTTTGCTGTCGATTATCATCCAACCGTAGCTCAGCATGAAAAGAACGCAAAGGAACTAACAGAATATCTGCATGATTTAATGAATTGGAAAATAAGTCCGTACCTAACGGAGGCAAAAACTCTTAATGAAACACAAATTCAGCTTAAATTTAATACACCTGTATACGATCCATCAGAAACCTATTCAGGTTTTTCATTAACAAGTGAAACCTCGGAATATGTCATACAGGAAATAAACAAAGATGAAAATGATCATGCAGTTATTCAAATTGCGGTTGAACAGAGTATATCAGAAGGCGAAGATCTTTTTCTGACATATTCCCGGGGCAGTATTGAATCGGAAGACTCGGTCGAACTGATGAATATAAGTAATTATCCTGTTACAAACACTGTGTCCGTATCAGGAATTTCTGGTCTTCCCATTCAGAAAATAACTATTGAACTTTTTCCAAGTCCGAATCAATCTGATGAATTATTTTACAATATTGTTTCTCACAATAACAAAGGACCGGAAATGAAGTATGAAATTATTGCAGCAAATGGAGTTTCTGTCCTGAAAGGCAATATCTCCGGTAATGCAGGGACAATTTCAATACATTCACTTTCTGATGGTCTGTATTATATCAGATTTCTTTCAGATAATTTTAGTAAAACCAAATCATTTGTCGTGAGTAATATTTAGTGCTATGTTAATATTACTGCTGATTCAGCTATCGGGACCTGTAAATATTTTCTTCACAATTATTAGTATTTTAATGACAAAGAATATTTTAAGTGTTGTTTGATGAAGATTATTTATTTTATTTCTATTCTTTGTTTTCTGAAGCAGATAAACATTTCGGCAATTGATTTTAGTACTTCTCCGGACTATAAAGATTCAATAGCAGTCCGGCAAAATGATTCTAAAAAATCATTGGTAAGCAGAGGTGAAAAGATATATTGCGGGAATAATTTATTGATAAACAGGAAGTAATGGATATATATAAAGATTATCCCCGGATAAGTAAACTTTATTCTACAGGATATACCTTTACTAAGGTAAGTCTGCCCTTATTGATATTAATTATATGTAGATTCAATTAACAGGAAAAAAGATGAGCAGTTTCATGTATGGGATGAGCGTGCAATTGAATATGAGATTTATTTACCTTTTTATAGTGACTCGTTAATAGTACTTGATATTTCAGGCATACAGAACGATGAGAAAGAAATATTCTTCAGAGCAGTAAAGTATAAAAACGAAAAGGTATAGAAGTCAGACAGAAAGACTGTGATTCGATTTTTAAGTTATTCGGAATTTAAAGTTAAAGAAGCCTATGAGATTGAATAACCACGAACGTACAAACACATTGACGAATATGTTCATGCATTTGAAATTTTCATAGTCAGGAACTGATTTTTGGAATATTTTATTAAACAATTATACCAACTCAATGAATTCAAAATGAAAAGGTTCAATCGAATCGGGTTTGCCGTAATCATTACAACAATTTTTATTGTTCTTGTTTATAAGGCTGTCACATTTCCCGTTGTAAATGATGAAACCCCAACGGCAACATATTATTTTCACAATACTGTATGGGAGATTATGATGTATCCCGATCACTGGCCCAACAACCATATCTTAAATACCCTGCTGACAAAGTTCTTCATAATATTATTCGGTAATGAGCCTTTGGTGATAAGATTGCCAAATTTATTATCGTTTTTAATGTATGCATTTGCCATTTTCAGGATCAATAAGCTGGTATTGAAAGAAGAATCCGTTTTCTTTCTTCCGGCAACTCTGTTTTTTGTAACAAATCCTTATTTATTGGATTTTTTCGGACTATGTCGTGGTTATGGTATGTCCAGTGCATTTGCAACACTATCCGTAAGTTACTTGATCAGTGGTTATTCCGATTCGAAACCCGGATCCGTCTGGCTTGCCTATTTGCTTTCAATACTGGCATCATATGCCAATTTTACACTTTTGATCTTCTGGTGTACCATCATTTTTTTTGTTTGGTTTTATTTCTTTTTAAGATCCGGTATAAAGATACGCTCTACCGTTAAACCAACTATAATTATAGGAACCTCAGCCGTTTTATATTTGCTGTTAATTGCAACTCCGATAATAAAAATGCATAGTACAAATGAATTTCAATACTGGACTTCAAATGGATTTTACCGGGACACTATGTATCCGTTGATAGAATATTCCCGTACCGGTTCTTGCTTGAGGCCCTTGTCATCACACATATTTTCAGCAATAATTTTTTTGACCGTTATTATAAATTGTATTTATGTTTTCTTTCAGTTGAAAAGATCCGGTTATAAGTTATCAAATTTAAATCGTCCTGTTTT
>JASFVU010000259.1:0-5128 GCA_050049665.1 Bacteroidales bacterium
GCCCTTACCTCCCGGCCGGTCGCTGGCAAAATATAAATAATATCCGTCGGAACTGATGCATGCACTTGACTCGTGATGACGTGTGTTTATCGCGTTCAACGATTTCATTTCTCCCCAGGCCGAATCTTTCATTTCCGAAACATAGAGATCGTAATTATCATCCAATAGTTTTACCAGGTACAATGTGCTGCCATCATAAGACAAAGACGACGTAAAACAATTTCCCGAAGATCTTAATTGTTCATTTAATTCAACCGGTTCAGTCCAGCCATCCGGTGTGTACTTTGTCATCATAATCCGATCAACCGATTCCCAGTATTGAGTATAGATCATAACCTCACGGTTACCATTAAATACCGGATTGTAATCGGAGAATCTAGAGTTAATTGTTGGTCCAAGATTGATCAGGCTGATCTCCTTTTCTTTTCTCTGATTCTCAAGCGAAATTCCCAGTGCTACAATACGTTCATTTAGTTCCCTGACTTTTTCAATATCCGATTCATCCATGAATTCCCTGTATTTATTGTACGCATAGGAAGCTTTTAACAGCATATTTTCCCGGTGATATATATCTCCCAGCAATAACCATGCTTCCGGAGGAGCTTCATTTTTTTTGTATTTTCCGGCTACATAATGAGGATCAATCTCTTTAACGGATTTCTCGAGATACGGTAAGGATTTTTGTTGCTTGCCAAGAATATTCAGGTAACACTGACCAACACGATAATTAATGTTGCAGTTCTCAGGATTGTGCTTCAGTGAAGAAAGATAAAAAGGCAGGGCTTCACTGAATTTACTTTGTTCTATGTAAAATTCACCATATAAAAAATCCTCCCTGGGATCGTTTGTTGCCTGACCAAACAGACAGACATTTGAAACGATCACAGAAATCAGTACCAGACAGAGACTATCGTATTTAATAGAATGTTTAATATGATAAACTATACTTCTCGGTATTCTTTACTGTTCTTCGAAATTCAATACGGAATCATCACTGATCTTAATTAAAAAAATATCGGAGCTGCCATATCCCTCTTCCTCCTCGATAGCATAATATGCTGCTCTTAAATCATCTGCCGGACAATAATAAAGATTGTCGCGTGTATCATTGATCGGATACCCTATATTCAGCGGAACAGCCCATTTTTTGCCATTGCTCTTACTGTAAAATATGTCGTATCCACCCATGTTGTAATGTCCTTCGGAAGAAAAAAACAATACTTCGGGAGCCGGATACAGGTAAGCCCCCTGTTCATTAAATTCGGAATTGATGTTTTTTCCGAGATTTTTGGGTTTACTCCAGGTGCCGTTCGAAATAAGCTTTGAATAAAAAATATCATAACCGCCCCTGCTTTTAGATCTGTCGCTTGTAAGGTAAATTGCATCTCCTTTTTTATTGAAGCTTGCGTGAATATCGGATGAGGATGAGTTTATGTCATCCAAAGGTTCAGCTTTTGACCAGACACCTCCTTCCAAATGCGAAATGTAGATATCTTCCGAACCCGATTCTTCTTTTACCAACAGCAATTTGGTCCCGTCATAAGATAATCCGGTCGGATAAAAATTGCCATCGGATAATATTTCCGGGTTAATGTTCATTGCCTTACGCCAGCCCTGGTCTTCCAGGACAGAATAAAAAACCGCATCATAGAATTTTAAACGCCTGATATATACGAGTGTTTTCCCGTCTCCCGATACTACAGGCCTTTCTTCGGCAAAAGCCGAATTGATCGCTTCCCCCAGATTGATCTTTTCATATGCTATTGAAGCATCCTGTATTATCTTAGCCCTTTCACACGATTTAATTTCCTTTTCAACAACATTCTGGTTGTAATTCCCCCAAAAAAGAGGAGAATCGATAAATTTCTCATAACTCTCAAGAGCCTTATCAAGTTGATTATCAATTCTGTAAGCATTGCCAAGATAAAAGTATGCATGCAAAGGGGCATTTACCTCTTCCGGTGACCGCTTTTTATATTTGTTCTTCGCAACGATCTTTTTTATTGCCCGTTCAAAATACGGAATGGCCATCTGTTCTTTTCCCGGAATATTCAGATAACACTCTCCAACTTTAAAGTTATAATGTGCGTTCAGGGAATCGGCTGCCACAAGCTTCAGGTAGTATAAAACCGCATCTTCATATTCCTCCCGGTTGAAAAAGTATTCCCCCTCTTTAAAGTTTTCTTCATCTGCCCGGCGATTTTGACAGAACACCTGGTTGATGTTCAGGCTTAAAACAAACAACAGCATCAGGTTTATGAAATACCTTTCCATAGATCAAAAATTTCGTTAGCATAAAAATAGAAAAAAAGTGTATTATAATACGGACTGATCCGCTATGAGACTAAAAAACAGGAAACAATCGCCGGAACCATCTTCTTTACGTACTCTTATTCGGAGAGTTTAAGCTCATCCGGAACAGGATCGATTCTTTTAATCACCAAAACATTATTGTCAATTCCGATTATCTCAAATTCAACCCTGCGATTGTATTTCCGGCCCTTGCTATTGTCTGATCCGTCAGGATTTGTATTGACAGCGATAAAATCTGCTTCCCCTTTGGCTATCGTTTCCAGTCTTTCAGCATCAATACCCTGTTCGGTTAAAAAATCCATTACAGCTTTTGCTCTTTTCCCTGCTAACTTCAAATTATATTCTTCGGATCCGATCGGATCCGTATATCCTAATAATACGATTGACAGCCCGGAATGATCATTGAGTACATTGCTTAACTTTTTTAATTCCCCGATGCTCTTAGTACTGATCCTGGATTCATCGAATGCAAAGAATACGGGAGATATTGCAACGGTTTTTGTTTTGACCGGTACGTCTTCGTGTGCCTTCTCTTCAACTTGTGTTGTATCTGCAGTATCGATGACAGGATGACCGGTAACCTCAGCAACAGGCTTTCCCTCGTCGGGAATAATCTCTTCCTTTTCGGCAATTTCCTCAGTGACAACAGGAAAAATGACTTTATAAATGTCTGTGGCTCCGTAACCGTCATCCTCAAGCCTGGCCATATAAGCGATCTTCCCGTTATCCCAGGGATAATAAAACAAATCATCATCTGTTGTATTCACCGGATAACCAAGGTTCTGAGGTGCCGACCATGCATTTTCACCTGTCAACACCGATTTAAAGATATCATACCCTCCCATGTTCGTAAAACCCTGAGAACTGAAGTACAAAGTCCGGTTATCTTCTGTTATAAACGGAGTATCTTCATTCAACCCGGAATTTATTTCAGGGCCAAGGTTCCTTGCAGGGCCCCATCTGCCTTCATCATCCAAAGAGGAAACATAAATATCCATCTCTCCCTGGCCTTCTTTTCGGTTACTGGTAAAATAAAGGGTTTTACCGTCTTTTGTAACGGAAGCATGCGATTCCCAGTATTTTGTATTTATATTTGGCCCGAGCGGCAGGGATTTCATCCATCGGTTATCAACATAATGACTTACATATATATCGCTGTTAAATGCATCCTCTTTGGTAAGAAATAATTTTCTCCCGTCATAGGATAGTGAAGCTACAAACTGATCTCCATCCGACATGATCTGCGGAGTAATATTTTCCGGCTCAGTCCATGTTCCGTTCTCATTCTTCGAGAAATAAACCGCATCATAGAACGGAAGCCGGTGCATATATACAATGGCGGATCCGTCACCGGATACAACGGCTTTATAGTTATCATTGCTTTTATTGATGACAGGACCTATATTTTCAAATTCAACTTCAATGGGGTTCTGCATAAATTTCAACGCCATATTACAGGCCTCTATCTGTTGATCGGCATAATGATGCAGATTTTTCTCTTCCTCGGGAAGCAGTTTTTTGTATTCACGGTAAGACTTTATGGCTTTATCCAGCATATTATTCACCCGGTAGGCATTACCAAGAAACAGATAGACATCAATGGGAGCATTTTTTTCTTTCAGGCTTGATTCATGGTATTTCGGAGATACAAAATCTTTTGCTTTTTCAAGGTATTCAATTGCTTTGTGCTTTTGTCCGGAAATATTCAGGTAACAGATACCGATCTTATAATTGATGTTAGCATTATCTTCATAGCCTCTTCTGTATACCTGGAGGTAATCACTGAGAGCATCATAATAAAACTCCTGAGCAAGAAAAAACTCAGCATCAATAAAATACTCCCTGAGTGCAATTTCATGTTCACTGCGTTGAGCAGATGCAGTTAACCATGCCAGTAAAATACAGGTAACAGTAAAGATATGCTTATTCATCAGGATTGCTTTTTATTCAAATTTAAGTCAATAACTCGAGAAAAACAGAACCCGCTATCAACAATCTTGCCCGCTGTTGGCAAGCTTAAATTAATAAAAAAAAATGGAACAGGCGGGAAAAGGCAATCCTAAGTTCTTTTCGGGATTTATTTTTTCAGCAAAGGCTCCGGAACATCAATATGATAAATAAAGATCACATTCTTCATTTCGTTATCCGGAATTAATTCCACCCTTCTGTTAAACTGCCTGCCGGTTGGATTATCAGTCCCATCGGCATTCTTGTTGATCGCAACAGGATCTGCTTCGCCTTTAGCCACGATAACGAGTCTGTCCCTGTTAATGCCTTTTGAAATGAGATAATCTGCCACCATATTTGCACGGTACTTCGAAAGTTTAAGGTTATAGTTTTCACTACCCAAAGCATCGGTATATCCAACCACCCTGAAAACAAGAGAATCGTATTTTTTCATCCAGGTTTTAATTTCTTCAAGATATTCCTTATAGTCTTTCATTAATTTATAGCTATCGAAGCCAAACAACAAATGTCTCAGAACGATGGTATCTGTCTGGACTTTCTGAGCAGCATCACTATCGGTTCTGACAACCGGGGCCGGCCCAAACATCAGTTCTTTTTCCTGATCTCCGTCTTCAAAACTAACGGATCTATGATATTCTGCGCCTTCATTATCCGTTACGGAAACCAAAAAAGTGCCCGATGGTAACAGAAAGTCAAAACTATTATCCGGACTCAGTTCGCTGATGATCAAAGTATCCGATGTTTCTTCATTAATAACAAATACTTTGTTATCCCCTGAATCGGCACGGTCACCTTCAGAAAATTTCCCCCTGACGGTAAACCTCGGAGAATTTGCAAATGCCATGCT
>JASFVU010000260.1:0-5127 GCA_050049665.1 Bacteroidales bacterium
CCGCCTTGTTGGTTTTCATATCGTAGATGTAGATCAGGTTATTATACCCTACTCCGTTTTTGTCTTTTTTTACCGCATCGGCCATACCCGGATCGCCAAATACCCCTATGCCCCGGAGGTCTTCCTGCTCTTTGCCGAAATAACCGGCCCACATAGCGGCTGCCCCGCAGGCATCCGACCTGGTATATACATTTATCATCACAGGAATATCGAATCCTTCAAACTGATCCCAGCGGGGTTGATCTTCGTTTGTGAAAAGTTTCCTGAACTGCTCTTTTGTGAGACCTTTTTTCAGGATCTGCACTTTGGCAGGATTTTCCTGGTTGATAGTCGGGAATACAGCATCTTTTGCCACGGCAATTTTCCAGGCACCTTTCTCTTCTTCCTGTTTGCTTACTTCTCTTGAGAACATGGCCAGATCAACCATGTTGGACAATACATCCGTCATACCTTTCCCGGCACCTCCGGCACTGATGTCGATCTGAACATTCGGATGCAGTTTCTGAAATTCCTCCGCCCATTTTACTGTCATGGGGTACAGGGCAAAAGCTCCTGATATACTTATGTTGCCTTTCAGCGTATCTTCGGACCGTCCTGTTTTTGTATCCCGCTGTCCCTGCCCGCAACATAAGATTAATCCTATGATCAGCAGTGTCAGGAGAGAAATTGCAATTGATTTGCTTTTGGTCATTGTTTTCATACTTGATATGGATTTTAACATGATATATTATGATCCGTCAGGCAATGACGGGTAATTGGTTATTTTATGCGTTTTAACATCCGGGGTCTGATGGTCATGTTTCAGAATGCGAACAGGAAATACGTGATCTCATCCTGTGAATGATTCCGAATAATGCGCTGGTGTTGTAACCTTTAGTTCACGATAAATTTTAATACCTGCTTCCCGGAAAAGGATCGCTATAAAACTTGAATCAATTGCCCTTTCAAGGCACTCTTCAAGCAACCCGCACCTGGCACCTGACTTTACTTCACAGGTGACATGCACTGAAAAATTAGGATGAGTCGTTTGCCTTGTTTCGATCTCAACATCGGTCTCAATACCGTGTAAACTGATCGAATGCATAATGAGCTGTTTTTTGAATTCGGCGGTAATGCATCCTGCAAGTCCCATGAGTAAAAGGTCGAGGCAATTGAGCTCGTAATTATCCTTTCTTTTTACAGGATCGGAAACAGCAAGATTCAGGTGTTTGCTGTTGTTCAGGATATAGTTATTATCGCTGATCCATTTGGCTGAAGTTTTCATTGCTTTCCTCCTTTTTCAGCCAAAATTATTACGGGCAGGTAAGAAATTTTACAGCAGAAAAACGTAAAGTGAAATTAAGTAATAAATACCCGGACTACGTATTTTAACGTATGGGGAGCCCTGTAAACCGGTCAGATCTCAATGATCTCATTTTTAATGGCATAAATAACCAGGCTGGCCGTATTTTTTGAACCGGTCTTTAGCAGCAGGTTTTCACGGTGTTTATCGACCGTTCTTTTACTAAGGAATAATTTATCGGCAATTTCCTGGTTTGAAAGGCCTTTGCAGATCAGGAACAAGATCTCGACTTCTCTGTCGGTAAGTTCGGTACCTTGTTTTATGATCTTCTTCCGGTTGATGTTTCTTATCAGTTCATTCATGATCTCACCGGAGAAAAAACTATGACCTCCGTAAACATCTTTTATGGCCCGTTGTACATCATCAAAGTTCGAGTTCTTCAGCAGGAATCCTTTTGCTCCGGCCTCGATCATCTGTGTATAATAGCTTTGATCGGCATACATTGACAATCCTATGATCTTCAGGTCAGGCATGACCTCCAGGGCTTTCTTTGTAGCCCTGATCCCGTTCATAACAGGCATTTCAATATCCACAAAGGCTATATGAGGCTTAAACCGTTGAATGAGTTCAATGAATTCCTTGCCATCGGATGCTTCATGAATATGATTCACGAAATCAAGCCTTGAAAGCAGTAACTTCAGGCCTTCACGAAAAAGAGTATGATCATCTACAAGTACGATGTTTAGTTTCTCTGTCATACCGGTAAAGTTATTTTCAGATGGAATCCTTCGTTTTGGCGGCTGTACATTTCAATTGTTCCGTCAAGCGACCTGATCCTGGAATAAATATTCGGGATCCCCATGCCGGTACTCTGATCCTGTATTTTTTCCGTATCAAATCCTATTCCATTGTCAGAATAGACCAGTTCAAGAACATTCTTCCTGTGAAAACAATCGATGTTTATTTTACTTGCCCGGGCGTGTTTGATCGTATTAATGATCAGTTCGCATAATATTCTGTAAAGGATGATCTCCGTATTATAATCGAAACGTTTTTCTTTCAGGTCCGATTCCAGCAGGATGTCGATCTCATCACCTGTTTTTAGCCTTGATATAAAGGTTTCAAGAGCCTTGATGAGGCCAAAATTCTTGAGTACGTGCGGACTCAGGTTGTTTGAGATCTCTTTTACCGCTGCTATGGCTTCATCGACATTTTGTTCTGTATTTACGATAATTTCCCTGTTTGATTTATCCGTTTTTAATTTATCAATGGCACTGATCGACATTTTTACCGACGACAAAAGGGGACCGAGACCATCATGCAGGTCTTTGGAGAATTCCTGTCTCGATTTTTCTTCGGTATTGATGATTGCAGCGAGTATTTTCGATTCATTTTGCTGGCGCAATTTATCAAGGCGCTCCTGAATATTGAATATTTTCCGAATAAAGATCACTCCTGAGAACATCAGTATTGATGTAACAACAGCGATCCAGCCGCCAATCAGATTTTTTCTGATCAGCTCATCCGCATTGTAAATATAAACCAGTTCGTACCACCTTCGTACCGCCATCAGCAGGAACCCGATGCTTATTAATATCCATGAAACGTTATAGCGTGTACGTTTGATCAGGCTTATTGCGATCAAAGCAGCTGCAAATTGCAGTAAAACCGATAATATTAGTGCAGCTTTTATAAACATACATGACAGAATTCGGACATAAAAGTAGAAAGAAATTCAATGCAAGAAATTAATTGAGAATTTTAGCTAACTTTAGTAATGAAATAGTTAATCGTTAACATAAATGTATGTCAGCCGTGTAATCAATGCCGGAAAGCATTGATCTGTCTTATTCAACCACTCTGCGTAGTATAATGTGGGTCCTATTTTTTTTATAATGGGTTTATCCCGTTCAAGTAAAACTGAAGTAACATTAAATTATTAAACCATGCTGAAAGTAATAACCTGGAACCTTGAGCATTCCGACAGGATGATCACACAGAATCCTTCTGCGGCTGTAATCAACAGACGACAGCGGATACTTAGTACATTGCGGGATATTGATCCCGATATAATTTGCCTGACAGAAGGGCCGAAAGGGGAGAAGAAAATTCTGGACTTTTGTGCACAGGTGTTGCAAAACGAATGGCATCCTGTATTGCTTGATCCGGCAGGCAACCCCGGTGACAGGGATAGCGAATATGGTACCCGGGGTGCGCAATGGATCTGGTTTCTGGTAAAACCGGGGATTTTGCAGAACTGCTCCCTGCAATCGCCTGTTGCCTGGAAGGATTACCTGGGATACAGCAGATGGCCGGTGTACTATTGGGGCAAAACGGTAACCTCTCAACATTATCATTACAGGCATCCGCAAGTGATGATCTACCGTATCGATAACAATCACAACATGGAATTTATAGGAGTTCACCTGAAGTCAAAGATCAATATGAAACGAAGGACCTATGATGCCAATGGAAATTTAACAGGCGAATATCTTGATGAAGCCCTGAAAGCCAGGGCCAAGCTTACCACAGAAGCCAGAAATATAAGGCGATACATCGATGTAAAATTTAACCAGGTAGCGGCGCCGGCGATTGTTTTGCTGGGTGATTGCAATGACGGGCCGGGACTGGACTTTTTTGAGGAAAGGTACATGTATTTTGATCTTATAACCAATCTTCAGGGAGAGGTGATCGTTGCCGAAAAGTATTTTAACCACTCTCTGTTCGATTATGATCCTCAGCTTCGCTGGTCGGCCAGTTACAGGGTACTGGCACCCGATGGAAGCGGAACTGCCATCCAGCCTTTTCTGCTGGATAATATAATTTTCAGTCAGGCACTTGTAAAGGGGAATTTTCCCATGAAAGTAAATCCCCGTGCCGGCAGAATAGAACATGAAGCATACGAAAGGCACAATGTCGGATCGAACAACAATACGAAAACCAGCGATCATCGTCCTGCCAGTTGTATTATCAGTGATAATCCGTGATCAGGACGGATCTGTCAGGGGATCATGCTGTAAGAGTCAGGCCGGGAATTAAAGATCATCTATTCCCGTATCCTTCTCTTTCTCTTTTTCAAGGTAAGTGAAGTTAACGCCGATGTATTCGATCAGGTGTACTATGTTATTTTTATTGCTGTAGATC
This sequence comes from Bacteroidales bacterium, assembly GCA_050049665.1. Taxonomy (GTDB): domain Bacteria; phylum Bacteroidota; class Bacteroidia; order Bacteroidales; family UBA10428; genus UBA10428. The sequence continues at coordinate 4,427 of JASFVU010000260.1, forward strand.
ATATGTTTGATGTTGGTCTGCTCCCGTTTCCACGTTTCAATAATGACAACATGGCCTATGCTTATGGCATAACCGATACGGCCGACATCATATTTATAGGTGTCGTTTGCCCATTGCTGATCATATTTGTCGGGATCTCCGTATTTTTTTGTCAGCAACGTCTTAAAATTCAAAAAATCGGAATAATAGACATTCTTGTTGGAATATTCTTCCATGAAGATGTATTTGCCCCTGACCAGTTTGTTGCCGGCAAATTTGTAAACAACCTCTACTTTTTTTTCTCCGAGTGTGGATTCGTAAACCAGCAGGTTATCTTTTGATTTACCGGCACTGAATGTAGCCGTTTCTTTGGATTTTACCATATCCATGGATTCGCCCCAGTTGGCTTTCCTGAAATCCTGGGACATAAGTTGGAGAGAAAGTAAAGCTAAGATAAAAGTGAGCAAGCATTTCATAGTAGTTTGTTTATTAAGTTAGTTCAGTATTTAAGCATTTTTCCCGGACAACATGTCTTTTGTCAGAGATGCCCGGATTATCAGATAGAACAGGTTTAATTTATCTATACTATTTATTAACTGATTTTAACCTTCTTTTAGTATACGGAGGAGATCAGGGGATGGTTCCGGTGTTTCGTTTTCTTTGGGAAAGTTGATGAAACTATGAACGGGACCGGGTATTGACCGGTTGAAAAAAGGAACATG
>JASFVU010000262.1:0-5096 GCA_050049665.1 Bacteroidales bacterium
CGGATCAATCAAAGAGACAAAGTACAAATGAAATTTCTTTATTAATCACACAAAACAGGTTGACCGGGATGATCGTAAAAGTTAAACATAATACGTATTTGCTCAATGGTAATTCTTGGTTCGGAAAGCAAAGGAATTTCATCCCGGCCGAACCATCCGGCATCAGAGGTTTCGATCCCTGGTTTTACTGCACCTCCCGTATCCTTACATTCGATGAATAATTTGTAGACATGGTAAGCGTCAGGAGGATGATTGTGTTTTGTTTTATCGAACACGGCCAGCAATTTTGCCGGTTCAACAATTATGCCTGCTTCTTCCCGTATTTCTTTCGCTGCTGTTTCAAACGGGCTGAATCCGACGTCGGCCCACCCTCCGGGTAAAGACCAGTTCCCGTCGATTTTTTCTTTTACCATAAGGATTTTTTCCTTCCGGAATACAACACCCCTGATATCCACTTTTGGGGTTTGATAGCCTTTTTCACTGGCAAACAGCTCATAGATTTTCTGCATGGGAACATGGCTGTATTCATGGATTATTTTAACGCTCAGTTCCCGCAATTGCATGTATCGTTCAACATCATAAGGATTTGTAGTGTATTCGAGCCCGGCCTGGGCTATGGATTGTAGTTCTTTAGCTATATCTAACCATTTAAATGACATAAATTAAATCGCTGTAGTATTGTTTTTAATATGAATTTTATTTTTTCTTTTTTTCAACATGGAAGAAGATTCCTGGAACAATGGCTCGAATTTTTGTATGTGCCGGCAGTAATTTACTATAAAATGTTTTTTCTGCAGGTCATTTAGTTCCTCTTTGCCTTCTCCGGATTTTCCCTTCCGGATAAACTGGTCAAAAATGAATTGAGGTTTTGGTTCAGGCGGCTGCTCTCCGAATTTATCTTCATGCTTTTTCATAAATTCAAAACTGCAACGCTCCCTGATTCTTGGAAGTTCGCTATCCGGCACCTGAATATTACAGAAGGCAGCAACTTTTTTCAGGGCGCGGTCAAAATGAGCGGTCAGTTCTTCGTACGTGATATATATGACAGGAAGTTTGTTTTTATTTTCAAGCCATTTTCTGTTGAAAGTAAACCAGTTCATTTTACCCGGTTTCATAAATCCTTTAAAGAAACTATCGAATTCCAGGTTGGGTGTGCCGTAGTTTTTTCTTTGATGATAGAGAGATACCGCTACATCCATTCCGTCACGAATGATAAAAATGAACCTGCCTTTTGTGGCTTTATCATAATATTCATAGGGATCATGACTTTTGATCAGCCTGGGTGACGGAAGGTCAAGCCTGGGTTTATGTTTTTTGAAGGCGTCATTTCTTAACCATGGAGACACATCATAAATGTGTTTAAAATTGATCTCTCCGTTGGTGGTCAGCTGGTAAAGAAGCATTTGCATTAAAGTGGTTCCGGATTTCGGATAAGTAATGATATAGATATCGTCGTCCTGTTCGCCGAACTCCATTTTGAATTTGAGATAATTGAGCTCTTCGGCGGCTTTACTGATATTCTTGCCGAGTTTGTTAATCAGCTTATGTGCAAATCGGACAAGTTTGTAGGCAAAGGTTTTGGTCTGATCTTCCATAAAAATAAGGCAAAAAAAAAGGGGGATACCCCCCTTTAAATATTTTAGGTACAGGATCCTCCATAGTCTGCAAATTCATCACGAATATAATTAACAGCATCTTCCCAGGAATCAAATTCATCCTCCCATTCCAAATCAGCATCGTCTTTACAAAATTCCATACTGAAGTCTACTCCACCGTAGGAGTAAGTACATGTAATGCAATCCGGAACGTCATCTTTGTCTTTTTTACAGGATGAACCGAATCCTAGAACCAGTAATGAAATGCCAAATAACTTGGCTACTAAGCGTAAAGTTTTCATAAGCTTTATAAATATTAGGTTACACAATAAAAATATAGTGAGTAATTATTCTTTAAAACTTAAGTTATTCACAACACGATTCTATTTCAAGTTCAATCAGGTCCCTGAATTTTGAAACCGGCCTGTTCCCGTTCAGAACGCTGTTTCCGATTATAAATGCCGGAGTTCCTTTTGTTCCGGCTAACCGTGCCGTTTTTCGGTTTTCAAAGATCAGCTCATCCAGGCTTTTATTATTTAAACACGTTCTAAACTTCACAGTATCTGCATCTGAAGCGCTCACCCAATCAAGAATCATTGTTTCATCGAGTACGTCATATTGGTCAAGAAGTTTCATATTCATATTCAAAAAATCCCCTTCTGCATATGCGCAATATGCTGCTTTTGCCGCAAGAAGAGAGACAGAGTCGTTTGAGTAGGCAATATTTTTTATGATAAATTTTATAATTCCTTTATCTGCATACTCTTTTTTCAGTATCGGGAAAGTCTTCCTGAAGAAGTCGGCACAATACTGACAGCGATAACTTGTAAACACAAAAATATTCACGGGTGCTTCTTGTTGTCCGATGATAATATCATTAGGGCCATAGCTGATTTCCGAGGGAGAAATTTTATTCTGGTCAACGACTAGCCGGGCGAGAAAATGGTTTGTATTGTAAACTCTGCTGTTTAATTTTAAAAGCAATATGGCAATGACAGCCAGAAAAACGATTGTCATAATATGATAGAGGTGCAGATATCTCCGGGATTGATCTTTTGATTCACTCATTAGGCAGTGAGAATGAATAATAATTATATTAAGTTAATAAAACTTTTTATTTTATTTCGGTATCGATTTTATAATCGTCCCAACTCTTAACTTTAATGTCTTTATAGCCCAACTTGCAAATGCCTGTCAGGAATGCGCTGGCCAATCTTGCGTTGGTAATCAGCGGGATGTTAAAATCAACAGCTCCCCTTCGAATGGTATAATCATTGGTAAGCTCTGTGGATGACAGGTCTTTGGGAATATTAATGACAAGATCAATGAATCCGTTACGCAAATAATCCATGGTATTGGGCTTTACCTCTTCATCGGGCCAGGCAAGCATGGTGCATTCTATGCCGTTCATTTCAAGGAACTGGGCGGTCCCTTTTGTGGCAAACAGGTTATATCCTTTATCAACCAGCATTCTGCAGCTGTTCAAAAGCTCCGCTTTTGATCGGGTAGGTCCGGTAGACAATAAGATATTTTTTTCGGGGATGGTATAACCAACGGAAAGCATGGCTTTTAAAATGGCCTCATAAAAATCGTCACCAAGGCACCCGACTTCTCCGGTTGATGACATATCGACGCCTAAAACAGGGTCTGCCTTGGAAAGCCTGGAAAAAGAAAACTGGGGAGCTTTGACACCAATGTAATCCAAATCGAAAATATTGGAGTTTGGCTTTTCCACATCCATGCCCAACATCACCCTTGTTGCGAGGTCAATGAAGTTGATTTTCAATACTTTCGAAACAAAAGGAAAACTACGGGAGGCTCTGAGATTACATTCAATGACCTTAATATCATTATCCTTGGCAAGGAATTGCATGTTGAACGGCCCGCTGATGTGAAGTGCTTTTGCTATTTGCCGGCTGATTTTTTTTATTCTCCTGAAGGTTTCAAAATAGATTTTTTGTGCCGGTAATACCATGGTAGCATCTCCCGAGTGGACTCCTGCAAATTCCACATGTTCGCTGATGGCATAAACCACAAATTCGCCGTTTTTGGCAACAGCGTCAATTTCAATTTCTTTGGCCTGCTGAATGAATTCCGATACGACAACAGGATATTGCTTTGATACGGTTGCTGCAAGGTTCAGGAAATGTTCCATTTCATCCCTGTTCGAGACGACATTCATAGCTGCTCCCGACAACACATAGGAAGGGCGGATAAGCAAAGGAAATCCAACATCGTCAACAAACCTGTAAATATCATCAATGCTCGTTAGTTCCTTCCACCGGGGCTGATCTATCCTGAGTTCATCAAGCAGACTTGAGAATTTGTGTCTGTTTTCTGCGTTATCTATGTATTCAGCCGATGTTCCCAGAATGTTTACTTTTTTGTTGTGCAACCTCATGGCCAGATTATTTGGTATCTGACCGCCAACAGAAATAATCACCCCTTTGGGATTTTCAAGGTCTATAATATCAAGCACCCTTTCAAATGAAAGTTCGTCAAAGTATAATCTTTCGCACATGTCGTAATCCGTGCTTACCGTTTCCGGATTGTAGTTGATCATAACCGACCGGTAACCGGCATGATTGATCGTACCAAGGGCATTTACACTGCACCAGTCGAATTCCACACTGCTTCCGATCCGGTATGCCCCGGAGCCTAACACGATAACCGATTTGTCCTTGTCATCAAAAACAAGGTCATGGCTGTTTCCACCGTAAGTCAGGTACAGGTAATTGGTTTGAGCCGGGTATTCAGCTGCCAGCGTATCGATTTGTTTCACGCAGGGGATTATTCCTTTGCTAATCCTGTGATCCCTGACTTTCAACAGATTTGTTTCTTCGTATTCATTGTCATTCTTGAATACAAAGCGGGCAATCTGGAAATCGGAAAAACCCATTTCTTTGGCCCTTCTCAGTTGCGTATCAGGCAGTTCTTTAAGGGAATTGTATTTTTCCAGTTCGGATTTCTGATGAAGGATATCTTTCAGTTTGTTCAGGAACCACCGGTCGATCTTTGTAAGCTCGAATATCCGGTCGATGGTATAACCTTTTTCCAAAGCCGAAGCGATAACAAATATCCTCATATCAGTAGGATTCATAAGCTCTTTATCAATATCGTCGAATTCCAGGTTTCTGTTGCCGACGAATCCATGCATTCCCTGACCGATCATGCGCAGGCCTTTTTGAACGGCTTCTTCAAAGCAGCGGCCAATAGCCATCACTTCTCCCACACTTTTCATGCTGCTACCGATGAATTTTTCAACGCCGGTAAATTTATTTAGGTCCCATCGTGGGATTTTACACACTATGTAGTCCAGAGCAGGTTCAAAAAAAGCAGAAGTGGTTTTTGTAATTGAATTTTTCAGTTCCTGTAAACCGTAACCAAGCCCCAGTTTTGCAGCTACAAATGCAAGGGGATAGCCGGTGGCTTTGGAGGCCAGGGCACTTGAACGTGACAAACGGGCGTTTACTTCTATTACCCTGTAATCTTCAGAATTCG
>JASFVU010000265.1:0-5089 GCA_050049665.1 Bacteroidales bacterium
GTTATCTCGAGTACGATTTCGATGTCGATTGCATCGTGCATGTGGGTACTCATGGGAACCTCGAATTTTTACCCGGCAAAGGTGTCGGTCTTTCACAGGATTGTTCACCGGACCTGGCTATCGGGAATATCCCGCATCTCTATATTTACAATGCTGATAATCCTCCCGAAGGGGCTATTGCAAAACGCAGAAGCTATGCCACGCTTATTGACCATATGCAGGTAACCATGACAAAAAGCGGGCTTAACGGTGAACTGGAAGAACTGGAAAAATTCCTGGGAGAATATTACGAAGCAAAAAGCATTAATAAATCCCGTGCCCATCAATTGGAGCACCTTATTTTAGAAACCCTTGAAAAGACAAACCTCTCGAAGGAGATCCGGTATTCGGAGGAAATGCCTTTTGACGAGGTGGCGCAAAAAACACACGAGGCGATCAGTTTGTTAAAATCGAGCCAGATCAACAAAGGACTTCATATTTTCGGGAACCAGCCTCAAAACGAAGACCGGGTTGAATATATCCGGGCCATTTTCAGGTCCGATACCGAAAACGGCCTGTCGCTCAGAAGTTCGATATTTGAGCTGATCGGCATCGACTTGCAGGAAGCATTAAAAAACCAGGGTTTGGTAAACGGGAAGTGGAACATGACTAACGGACAGCTTCTTGAATACATCGATGAAATAAGCGGTTCGTTTATAGGAAAATGTATTGAAGATCCTGATACCGATAGTGTCGGGCTGATTAAGGAACTGTTGGCGGGAAAGATCATCAATCCTCAGGTACTTGAAAAATTTCCGGCCCACGCTGCTCTGATTACCGACATCGATAAACGGATCGAAGACTCGAAGGAAATTAACGCCCTGTTTTCGGGGTTTAACAGTGAATATATCCCTACAGGTCCCTCGGGAAAAATAACACGCGGGAGGTACGATGTACTGCCCAGCGGCAAGAACTTTTATACGCTCGATATTTATAAGTTGCCGACACGTGCAGCTTACCGTGTAGGCGTTAATCTGGCCAATAGTGTTATTGAAAAACACAGCATTGAAGAAGGAAGGCTGCCTGAAAATGTAGCTATCTACTGGACCTGTATGGACATAACCTGCTGCGACGGAGAAGGCATGGGACAAATGATGTCTTTGCTGGGGGCAAAACCCGTATGGTCGCCCAACGGGCGGGTCAGCGGTTTTGAAATTATTCCCCTGAAGGAACTCGGCCGGCCCAGGATAGACATTACTGTAAGGGTAGGCGGTATCAACAGGGACAATTTCCCCGAGTGCATGGCTTATATCGATGATGTAATACGTAAAGTAGCCTCTCTCGACGAGCCTGAAGAATTGAACTTTGTAAGGAAACACGCTCTGCAGCAACTGAAAGAAAAAGGCAATTCCGGAGAAAAAAGCGCCTGGGACGAAGTCACAACGCGAATATTCGGGAGCAGGCCCGGTACTTACATGGCCGGTGTTAACCTGGCTGTATATGCTTCGGCGTGGAAAGATGAAAAAGACCTGGCCGATGTTTTTGTTTACTGGAACCAGTATGCTTACGGCAAGAATGTTTTCGGAAAGGAAATGGCTTCCGATTTTGTAGCCAATCTGAAGACAGTCGATATAACCTTCAATAAAGCTTATACAGATGAATACGACTTGTTTGGCTGTTGCTGCTATTTTGCTACTCAGGGTGGAATGACAGCCTCTGCCCGGGTGATTTCAGGGAAAGAGGTGAAAGCTTATTATGGCGATACCCGTGATACCAAAAATGTGGGAGTAAGGGACCTTTCGGATGAGGTGCGCAGGGTAGTCCGCTCCAAGCTGCTCAACCCGAAATGGATCGAAGGAATGAAACAGCACGGGTATAAAGGCCTGGGCGATATTTCGAAAAAGATCGGTCGTGTTTACGGATGGGAAGCTACTACCGGCGAGGTGGACGACTGGATCTTTGACGACATAGCCCGCACCTTTGTGCTGGATGAAGAAATGAGAAACGAGTTTGAAAAAAACAATCCCTGGGCACTTGAAGAGATCGGAAGGCGTCTGCTTGAAGCCAATGAAAGAGGACTGTGGAATGCCGACCCGGAAGTGCTGGAACAACTTAAAGAAAATTACCTGGAAGTGGAAAGCTGGCTCGAAGAAAAAATGGGAGATATTGAAGGTGATTTCCAGGGTGGTTCTGTGGATATACTTACACACGACGATGTGGCTGACTGGGGAGAGAGAATGCAGGAAGTAAGAAAACTTATCCATAAATAAACCGGTAACTATGAAAATTAAAAACGGCTTTTATTCTTTTTTGCTTGTTATCATAGTTTTTTCAGGCTGCCATCGGAAGATGAAGACTGAAACAGTCCCTGATACACAGGGAATGGCACCGCGCATTGTGGTTATCAATTCCGATGCCACCGAATTGTTGCTGGCTATAAAGGCAGGTCCGCTCATTGTGGGGAAAGACAACTCCGATTCCAAAGCCGGGATCTTCCAGCCGCTGGAAAAAATTCCCAGGGTAGGAAAGTGGTCGAATCCCAGCATTGAGGCTATTGTGGCTCTTCACCCTAATGTAGTGGTTACCTACGACAGGTGGCCGGAGAAAAAAGAGCTGGACGATAAACTGGCGCCTTTTGGGATTAAGGTGGTAAGGGTTGCCGGGTACAGGATAGAGACACTGGCTTCCGATATAAGAAAGCTGGGTGATGTTACAGGCAATACAAAAGAAGCGGAGGAACTCATAGGGTTTATTGAACAATATAAAAACCTGATTAAAGAAAGATGTAAAAATGTGACGGATAAAAAAAACATGTATTACGAATTCAGTCCTTATACGGCGCTGGGCAAAGGTTCAGGCGGAGATGAATTGTTACGGCTTGTGTCGACAGAAAATGTTACCTCAGAATTTGAAATGGCTTATCCTAAGGTATCTCCGGAATGGCTTTTGGCCAGGGATCCTGATATTATCTTAATAGCAGTAAAAAAAGATGAAATTTTTCCGGAAGTGTATGACAACATGGTTCTCCGTCAGGGTTGGGAAAAACTCAGTGCCGTAAAGGAAAACAGGGTCTACCTCGTTTCCAATGAGATCAGCTCAGGTCCCAGGGGAATCATCGGGGCGCTGTATTTTGCCAAATGGGCGTATCCTGATAAATTCAAGGACATTGATCCTGGCAAAATTCATGCTGAATGGCTCAAAAAATTCTATAATATAAGTATGAACCGACTTTATGTCTATCCTTAAAAATATGTATATGTCGAGCAGCACTCTGAGTTTTCATGAACGCTATAAAAAGGAACTGGGAAGAAAATTACTTTTCATACTGGGTTCTGTCGTTCTTTTCATTGTGGTTGTTGTTTGGTCGGCATCGGTTGGGTCTGCTAATATAGGAGCTGTCGTGGCTTTCAAAGCCATTTTGGGCTTTCCGGTATCTGATCTGGCCTATAATGTAATTTGGGAACTCCGGTTGCCCCGTATCCTGATGGGGGTTGTCGCAGGGGCGGGCTTTGCCGTTTCAGGATCCGCCATGCAGGGCATCTTGCGAAATCCCCTGGTAAGCCCGTTTACCATTGGCATTTCATCGGCGGCCGGATTCGGTGCTTCGCTGGCCATTGTAACAGGCATAGGGTTTATGGGAGCGGCAAAATACCTGGTAATGGGAAATGCCTTTGTTTTCGCTCTGCTGGCAGCGCTTATCGTACTGGGTATTGCAAAGTTCAAAGGTGCTTCGGCTGAGATCATTATTCTTACGGGGATTGCCATAATGTACCTTTTTTCGGCCCTTACATCCCTAATGCAATACACGGCCACCGAACATCAGTTGCAGGGCGTTGTATTCTGGCTTTTCGGCAACCTCTCCATGGCTACATGGAACAACCTGCTGGTCATGTTTGTCGTTATTGTTGCCTGTCTGCCGGTTTTGATTTATTTTTTCTGGGACCTGAATGCACTGGCACATGGCGATGAAACAGCCGTCAGCATCGGGGTAAGGCCGGACAGGGTGCGTATGGCGGTATTGTTTGTTTCTTCACTGATCACTGCGGTAATCGTATGTTTTACCGGTGTGATCGGATTTGTATGCCTTGTTTCCCCTCACATCACCCGCATGCTCATAGGGAACGACCATCGCTTTTTACTCCCCTGTTCATCGGTGATCGGGGCCATTTTGCTTGTGGCTTCGGATACCCTGGGCCGGATCATCATTCATCCCGTTGAACTGCCTGTAGGCATTGTAACATCGTTTATCGGGGTACCTATGTTTATCTATCTCATCGTAATGAAAAGAAAAAATTACTGGTCATAAATATGAAGATCGATATCAGAAATATCAGCTTTGCCTATAACAGCGCCGGTGTTCTCAACGATATTTCCATGTCGGTTGAAAACGGGGAATTCGTCTGTATACTGGGGCCCAACGGTTCGGGGAAAAGCACATTGATGAAATGCATCAACAATATCCTGAAAGCCAAAACCGGGAGTATACTGATCGATGGAACCGAAACGGCAAAGCTGTCGCAGATGGATATAGCCAAAAAGATCGGCTATATCCCACAGGCATCGAACAGCAGGCTGAGCTCAAACGTATTCGAAACGGTCATTCTTGGCCGCAGGCCTTATGTCAACTGGAAACTCAGTGAAAAAGACAGGGAAATAGCCCTGAAGGCAATTCAACTGATGGGGATCGAAGATCTGGCATTCCGGGATTTCAACAGGCTGAGCGGCGGCGAACAGCAGAAAGTCATCATAACCCGGGCGCTGGCCCAGGAACCTGCGGTATTACTGATCGACGAACCCACTAATAATCTCGATCTGAAGCACCAGATGGAAGTGCTTTCTCTGATATCGGGTATAAAAAAAGGAAAAGACATTGCCGTGCTGATGGCGATCCATGACCTCAACCTTGCGGCCAGGTACGCCGACAAAGTGGTCATGATGAAGCACGGGAAAATACATTGTGCCGGGAAGCCGGATGATGTGCTGAACCGTGAAAATATCCGGGATATCTTTGAAGTGGAGGTGCTGATAAACAAAATATCGGGGATTACACAAATAGTAACCGTGAATACAACGGAAAATGCATAGATATATCACCGTCATACTTTGTATT
>JASFVU010000264.1:0-5089 GCA_050049665.1 Bacteroidales bacterium
TAAACTGCAATATCAAAAGATCGCTGAACACAAACTGCAGTAACGATGAAAAAATTAAATATCAGTATTCGTGCCAGTAATTATTTAAAAAGAACGGCAGCGTTCGCCAAAACATTCTGCCGTTCCCAAATAAAGAATAATACAATAATTAATATTTAAAAATTGCATTATGAAACAAATTTACTTATTTATGGTAACTATTGCATGCTCCGGCATAATAGTTTCGGCGCAGAGCTACCTTGTCCCTTCCGAAGGATTTAAAGCTGCTGATGTATTACCCGGCTACAACACTTTTTCAGCTTTTGATATTCACGATAGCCTGTTGTACGCCAATGACGGGGATACCATACGTTGCCTTAATATGAAGACCGGGCAGGAAATGAATAAATTCGGAAAACCGGCTGGCTATGCCTCCTGGCCGAGTTTTGTCACCATGTCGCCTGACGGGGCCACAATCTGGGCAGGTTTTACAAATTCAGGAAATACAGACGACCGTATTTACAGCATTGATGTTGAAACCGGGACCTGGGATCTGCAGGCGCATTTATCCGGCAATTTCGATCTGGAATACTGGGGAGACAGCCTTTTGGTTACGGGGTTGAACAGTTCAGACTGGGAAGATCCGACATCCATTTTCGTACTGGATACAACAGGAGTTGACAACCACCGGAAAATAATTGAGATGGGTGGTAGTTCAGCAGGACTGGCTACGGACTCCGAAGGGAACGTATATTACGGCACTTATTTTTATTATACCTCCGACCCGAATGCACTGTATCGCTGGGATAGTGCCGGTGTTGCAGATGTAATAAACAATGGTACGGATACATTGAAGTTGGAGGATGCAACAAAACTTACCGATTTGCCCAACGGAGCATACGATTGTGAGGTCGATGCAGAAGGTAACCTGCTGTTCGATGCTAACAGCTATTCGTCCGACAAGGTATTTGCTGTCTGGAACGGGACATCCGGCGATGGTTATAATTTCGATACACTGGCTGTTGCTACCGATGCCATGGACTGGCTGACCATGATTAAATCACATGGAAATATACTTGATCACACCGGAAATAACGGAGTTTACATATTATCATGGGCAAGGCCCGTAGCAAAAGTTTTCAGAAGTGCTCCTCCCGAACTTACCCGGCCATTAGGCCCGTTATCAGCGTTTGAAAGTGATGCAAACATTGAGATTAACCTGAGCGATTACTTTACCGATCCTGATGATACGGTTTCAATTTCCTGTGAAGTAATCTCAAATTCATTTGATACCGTTGCATCAGCAAATATCAGTAATGATACCCTGCTTATGATCGACTTTTTAAAAGCCGGACAAACCAATGTTTTGGTTAAGGCTTCTTCAAACGGCCGGTCAGTAACGGAGAAATTGATTGTCGGTGTTCAACCCGGAATATCAGGCAGTTTAGCTGTTACTGATTTTGAAGACCTTATCCTGGCAGAGGAAAGTTACTGGAACGGTGATGATGGTTCAGGTGGCTTTGGAAGCGGCTTAGTCAGTTTTCATAACAATTATTCAGGTGGTTTTTGGGATGGATGGGCTTATTCCAATACATCCGATATTACTACTGCTGGATCTACCAATCAATACAGTGCCATTACCGGGACCGGATTCGACACTCTTGGATCCGGTGGTAAAAATTATGGTGTCGCCTTTGTTCCTACCGATTGGGTTACCACCGAACCTTTGCCTGTACATTTAGCTTTCAGCGATACCACAACGCACAATGTAAAAGGATTCTACGTAACCAACAGCACGTATTCAACCCTTTCGATGGAACAGGGCGATGCCTTTGCCAAAAAATTCGGAGGAGAAAGCGGCAATGACCCGGATTATTTTAAACTGTTGATCTGGGGTAAAACAAACGGAATGGAAACGGATACCATTGAATTCTTTCTTGCCGATTACCGGTTTGAAGATAATGCGAAAGACTATATCATAAAAACATGGCAGTGGATTGAGCTGAGTTCGCTCGGTGAGATAGATACCCTTTTGCTTAGCCTGGCTTCCTCAGATGTCGGTGAATGGGGTATCAATACTCCTTTATACTTTAATATCGATAATTTCCTTATTGATACCGATGCGGCTCCTGAAGTGATTAATCCGATAGCCGATATTACCGTTCCTGAAAATTCGGCTGATTCTGTCATATCATTGGCAGGTGTTTTTACCGATAGCGATAACGATGATGCTGCCATTGAAAAATCTGTAAAAAGTAATTCAAACAGCACACTTGTTTCTGCAAGCATTTCAGGCAATGACTTGACTTTATCGTTTACGGCTGATGCAACCGGTGAGACTGAGATCGTTATTAAGGGCCTTTCCAACGGGAAAGCTGTGACAGATACATTTTCCGTTACGGTTGTACTGGTATCCGGTATTGAAAGTATGTCACTTGCCGGTATCATTCCGTATCCGAATCCATCGGATGGAATTTTCAGTGTAAGAACCAACTCAAGTGAAACATCTACAATCAAGATCTTCACTTTGAGCGGTGACCTGGTCTATGTCAACGAGCATTATACCGATAGCGATATGATCGACATCAGCACACAGCCGCCGGGAGTGTATTTCATCAGGTTAAGTCACGGTACTGTTAGTCATATACGATCAATTATCAAAGAATAATCATTTAACGGGGAGTAGGTAACTACTCCCTGTTTTAACATAAACTATGGGTAAAAGAATAGCCTTAACAATGCTTGTGCTGATTTTTGTAAAGGGAATGCAAGCACAGTACATATCCGAAGTTCTGGAATACAAACCGGCACCGGGACAGTTCATCAATTCATCTCCCTGGGGGATCCCCGCATCTGCGAATTCTCTGACCGGCAACATTACCGGTTCCATGAGCCTGGGAGCTTTTGGCGGTTATGTGGTATTCAAATTTGAGAATCCTGTTGAGAACCATCCGGATAATCCTTTTGGGATCGATTTTACCATATTTGGAAATCCGCTGGAGGAATGGTCGGAACATGGTATCGTTTCGGTCATGAAAGATGATAACGGGAACGGACTGCCTGATGATACATGGTACGAACTGGCGGGTAGTGAATATTTTTTCTCATCAACCATGAAAGGCTACGAGGTAACTTATACGAATCCCGGTCAGGATACTGCCGCCAATGTTCCTTGGACCGATAACCAGGGTAACTCGGGGTTGGTTTTGGCAAACGGATATCACCATCAGCCTTATTATCCTTTGGCAGATTCATTTCCGGCTGTTGCTTCCGGTGAATATGTTCTTTCCGGCACAAAGGTTGCCGATGAAGTTGACAGGACAAATTCTTCATACATAAAATCGTACCGTAAAGCCTTTGGTTATGTCGATAACCAGTTAAGAGGAGCCGAACCGTATACAGTTCCCGATAATCCTTATACTCCTGAGAAGGAAAATTCGGGAGGTGATGCTTTTGATATCGGATGGGCAGTCAATGGGAACGGTGAATATGTCGATCTGGATGTGATTCATTTTGTAAAGGTACACAATGCTGTTCTTGCCGATGCCGGCTGGCTGGGTGAGGTTTCGACGGAAATTACAGGGGCGGTTGATGTTGTCCCTGATAATTCGTTAACCGGGGTAACGGATATAATTGTCCTGAAAGATTTACCGGATACTGTTGCCGGCACCGGTTTCCAACTGGAAGTATTTGCCTTTCACAGCGGCAGATGGGACGAGGACGAGACCATCAGCTGGTCTCTGGACCTTTCAGGTGCAGAAGTGCACAATAACCTGCTTACTTTTACAACATCGGGTAAGCTGACCATAATAGCTTCTTTAGCCGGTAATCCGTCAATTACAGCAAGTGACTCAACAATTCTGGTATGCGAGGAAGAGCCGTCTTCACTGGCTGAAAACAGTATAAAAGAAATAAAAGTATATCCTAATCCTGCATCCGAAAGCATCTTCATTGAAGGAATAGAGAATGCACGCGTTTCGGTCTACAGCATTACCGGGGAAAAAGTATTGGAAAAAGAAGGGTGTTCAGCCGGCCGGTCAATTCCGGTAGGTCATTTACCGGATGGTATTTACATAATCAAAGTCAGTGAATTGAATACGAACAGAACGGTTCGGTTTATCAGGAATTGATATGTTAAGGAAAACCCTGTTAGTAGTTCTTTTCATATCTTTTACCCGGATTTCATTTTCACAGGGAATCCGGGATTCTGTTTTTCAGATACAGTCCGTTGAAATATCAGCTGAGAGGATCTTTAAAAAAGAAGAAGCCGGAATGAAGGAGACAAGGGTTGATTCGATCGTGCTGACGGAAAAGATCAGTCTTTCGCTTTCCGACATTCTGGCTGAAAACACAACGGTTTATATTAAAAATTATGGAAGAGGGGCTTTGGCAACCGCTTCATTTCGCGGAACTGCCCCTACCCATACACAGGTTTCGTGGAATGGAATGAATATTAACTCGCCTATGCTTGGCATGGTCGATTTTTCGTTGATACCTGTTTACATCATTGATGATATGTCGCTTCAGCATGGTGCGGCATCCGTAAGCCAATCAAGCGGAGGCTTAGGCGGTCATATCAGTCTTGAAAATAAAGTTGACTGGAACAATAAATTAAGCGGGCGTTATATACAGAATATCGGCAGTTTTAGCACGTTCGATGAGTTTGCCCAGTTCAGTGCAGGCAATAAAAAAATACAATCAAAAACGCGTGTTTATCACAATTATTCAAAGAACAACTATGAATTTGTGAACCGGTCACAGTTAAACGACTATATATATCTGACCGGGAATTTTCCGTCGCAGCAGAATGAAGATTCCGATTACCGGAAATACGGGGCAGTACAGGAGCTTTATGTTAAAGTAACCGGTCGTGTTTTATCGTCTGCAAAGATCTGGTATCAGAATGCCTTCCGGTCGATCCCGATGGTAACCAGTTACCAGGGTAAAGATCTCATGACGACCCGGCGGGAAAACAGGCAGGATGATGCAACATTTAAGTCCGTAATCGACGGAACATATTACGGAGATAAAATTACCGGTAAGATCAGGTCGGGTTTTGACTGCCAGAAACTCGATTATGTGATGCGCAACAAAGTCGGGGGAGCAGACT
>JASFVU010000031.1:0-10980 GCA_050049665.1 Bacteroidales bacterium
TTTAAAGTTCAGATCTCCTCTTCATCAAATGAAATTCCCCTTGATTCTGACCTGTTTACAGATTTTAATGATGTGGAAGAATTCAGGTCCGATAATGCATACAAATATGCCGTTGGGAAAAAACTGAAATATGACGACATTGTCGAATACAGCAAGCTTGTAAAAAGCCGTTTTCCCGATGCATTTATCATTGCCGTTAAAAACGGTGAAATAATTTCTGTCAGGGAAGCTTTGCATGAACTGTACAATAAACAAAACTAAGCTTATGAAAATCTCAAAAGAAGCAAAAACAGGACTGATCGCAATTGTCGTACTGGCAATCAGTATCTGGGGATACAACTTTCTGAAAGGAAAAAATATTCTTAAGCCACGCGATGTTTATTATGTCGTATTTGACCGGGCTGACGGTTTGATAGAATCAGGAAATGTGATGTTGCAGGGATACAAAATAGGGAACATCACTTCGCTTTATTTTGATCATGAAAACTCGGGGAAATTTATTGTAAAGATTATCCTTGAGGACAAAATAAAAATTCCTCTGAATTCAGTAGTGCAGATCAAACAAGTGAATCCGCTGGCTTCAACCAGTGATCTGGAAATAATCTTCAGTGACAATGATTTGTACCATGTTCCCGGCGATACCCTTGCATCGGCAGTCGGGGGAGGAATGCTGGATGTCATAACCGGCTTGGTACCGGGAATCGAATCCGTACTTTATGGTATCGATTCCGTATTGATTTCCCTGAATAAGGTACTGACACCTGAAAGCGAAAACGATCTGCGAAACAGCATATCAAGTCTGAACAGCAGTCTGACAGCTTTGGACAAATCGCTTTCGGAGAATGGTTCATTGAGTAACAGTTTCAAACATCTGGAAGAAGTTACCGAAAATCTGAGTTCAAAAAATGAGCAGATCTCGGAAACCCTTGATCACCTTGCCGGCATCAGTTCTTCGGTTGACAGTGCGGACCCCGGAGCAGTTATAAAAAAACTGGACAGCTCGCTTGTATCCTTCAGAAGCATCATTTCCAAGATCAACGGAGGCGAAGGTTCCATGGGTAAAATCATTAACGACAGTTCATTGTATACCAATCTGGATTCCACATCATACCACCTGAACCTGCTTTTGAAGGATCTTCAGGAACATCCCAAACGTTATGTTCATTTCTCGGTATTTGGGAAATCAGACAAATGAGTCACATTTTGCCGTACTTTTTTATTTCTGCTTATATTTGAATGATCTTATTATGGAAACAGCATTTGTAAAATGACACTGGAATTAGGAGAACAGAAACTGGAAAAAATCATCATGGTAGGTGACAGGGTCCTGATAAAACCGAAATCACCCCAGGACAAAACCAAATCGGGTCTTTACCTGCCTCCGGGTATCCAGGAAAAAGAAAAAGTACAGACCGGCTATGTGGTAAAGGTAGGTCCGGGATATCCCATTCCGGCCATTAACGAAATGGATGAACCCTGGAAAGACAAAAGCGATGAAGTAAAGTATGTACCCTTACAGCCAAAAGAAGGCGATCTGGCAGTTTATATGCAGAAAAGCGGTTTTGAGATCGTTTTTAAAAAAGAAAAGTACTTTATCGTTCCCCATTCGGCCATTCTCATGCTCGTAAGAGACGAAGGACTCTTTGAATGAGTCTCATCCTGAACAGGTTTACGCAAGCCACAGGTTTGTCAGACTCTCCCCGTTTATCCTGTTCATCCTGGCCCCTATTCCTCTATGGTTTTTCTTTTCAGCAGGATTTTGGCATAATCTCTTGCCAGCTTATCATTATAGTCTTCGTACGCTCTTTTTGCCCATTGTAAAGCCAGATCGGTATTTCCTAGTACTTCATAGGCTACGGCTATATTCAGACAGGCCCGGCCAGCCGTTTTCCGCTTACTGTCTTCCGTCAGTCCGTTCCATATTTCAATGGCTCCCTCCCAGTTGGCGACTTCGGCACGGCGAAATCCGGTCCGGAACAAGTGTTTATTGGGTCCCTTGGCTTTTTTGTACATATCTCTTTTCACCGTGTAATAACCGGGTAAAAACCGTTCAATGTATTCCCTTCCTGCCGAATAAGCAATCTCACGCAATGCTCCCATAGGGGGAATAACATCCTCCGTAGAAATTGTTATGTTTTCAGACTGCCGGTACTGGTCGATGACAGACCGTGTAACCGGATCGTATAATCGCCAGTAGGAAACGACATTCATCCTGACCTGAGCGGGAATCGCCGGATTCGGGGTCCCGGTCTGAAGGACCGATATAGCCTGATCTGCGGCAACAGCCATGGCCAGATCGGTATTCGAATCAAAGTTTTCAAGGACCAGCAGAACATCGGAATTAGCCGAACTACACAGCTCTTCCACTTGTTTCCAATCCAGAAGATCAGGTGTTTCCAGGGTTCCCGTACCATATAGCCTGGTATTCCCGGGAATTATGATCTTAATTCCATTCCAGCCGTTTATACCATCGTATACTCCTTTCAGGCATTCATCGGATGCCAGTCGGTCCGATCCCGCCACTTCTGCAGAAGCCACGGATTCAATTACCTGGGCTGACCTGTCTTCCTCTTTGACCAAAGACCGGTTTACAACAGCAATGGTCCTTACGTCTTCCGGCAGATAAGCAGCCGGAGGCTGAGGATAGTTCAATTTGACAAAACCGTATTTACTGCAACCGGTAAATACAAGGGAAACTAATATCAGATATACAATATTTTTGACCATGGTTTCCTAATTTATCTCCTATTAAATTTACAATAAGTTTGCCAATTTTTTATACCCTTTTTAATTCATATAATCAGTTATCATACTTTTTCTTTTAGTAGAAATACTATTTCCGGTTCAATTCACACCACTTTGATGTTTCCCGGCAAAAGAGGCATAAATAAGATCATTGAAAAAGAGCTCAAGTGTTTTTCTCAGAAGTAATTACCAATGACCTCAGTGTGAGTGTTAATAAAAAAAACAGAGTCCGAACAACCCGCTCTCGCTTGTCGCTCTCACTCTGCTTTTGTGAATCCGGAGGGACTCGAACCCCCAACCTCCTGGTCCGTAGCCAGGTGCACTATCCAATTATGCTACGGATCCTCAATGGGAGTGCAAATATACACAATATTCGTATACGGGAAAGAAGCAGGTTTCTAATTTTCCCTGCTTTTGTTTTCATTCGGTGAAAGTGGCACAGTAAAGCTAAACGTACTGCCTTTTCCTTTGGTACTTTTAATCTCCATTTCTCCTTTGTTCATTTCAACGAATTCATTGGTCAGTACCAACCCGAAACCGGAGCCTGACTCATGCTCTGTGCCGGGTGTGGTATTAAAAATTGTGTGATTCATCAATAACCGGACCTTTTCTGGAGACATCCCTATCCCTGTATCTTCAACAACGACCGCTACCTTTCTTTTCTTTTTGTTTGTTCTGACCGTTACTATACCTCCCCGGGGAGTGTATTTTATCGCATTGGAAATTAAATTTCTGAGAATGGTATTCAGCATATTCTTATCGGCAACAACCTGTATATCCTTAAGAGGCTCATGTTCACAGAGTATTTCCTTGTTCATCGCCTGGGGGCTGACAAAATGCAGATTCTCTTCAATGATCTCCTTTAAATTCAGGACTTCCGGCTCAAACAGGATATTATCTGTTTGAACCTTGGTCCAGTTCAGCAGGTTATCCAGCAAATTATGTGAAATGCGGGATGCCTGAACCATGTTGGTCAGGATCTCTGTTATTTCCTCCTCTTCAAGGGTCTTGTAATTCTTCAGTAACAATTCACCGAGGCTCATGATATTGAAGAACGGTGTTCTCAGATCATGACTGATCACCGACAGAATGGTATCTTTTGTTTTATTCAGATCCGCTAATTCTCTTTCACGATCTCTTAGCCTGAGATGGGTTTTAACCCGTGCAATCAGTTCAACAGGCTTAAAAGGTTTTGTCACATAATCAATTCCACCAACCTCAAATCCGCACGCTATGGCCTCATCGTCGGTTTTTGCCGTAAGAAAAATTACCGGTATTTCCTTTGTTCCGTCACGTTCTTTCATTCTCTTACACACCTCGAATCCATCCATTCCGGGCATCATTATATCCAGTAAGATCAGATCGAATAACCTGTTTTCAACCTGCTTTAAAGCTGCTTTGCCATCCTGGGCAAAATACAGGTTATATCCCTCATTGGTCAGGAATTTTGCTGCGAGCTGAATATTCATGGCCACATCATCAACAATCAGTATGGAATACTGATTTGCTTCTTTTTCAGTTTGTATTCTTTTTAATTCTTTCATTTATTTTTATGAGAAGCGGAGGTATTTCGGACATGTACCGGTTCATGTTTTCGATATCAAAATTCTGAGTAGCGGTATTGATATTCCCGGCAATATTTCCTAACTCATTAATTTTGAATTCGGTAGCAACTTTCTCCAATTTGAGGGCGTACTCCCTGAACTCTGCAAAGGATGATGTATCAACAACTCTATCGTAATCACTCAGCAGGTTTTCTATGGCGCTTTTTAGTTGCACCGCATTGTGCATGTCAAAAGAAATACCATCGTGTTTTCCCTTTGATCCGTCAGGCTGAACATCATCCTGATCCGGATCTTCATAAGGTATATATTCTTTCAAATATTCCAATAATGCATTCAGATCAAAAGGTTTTGCCAGGAAAACGTTAAAATAACCGGCCAGATCATCATAATTGTTATGCATATACATGGCAGAAATCCCGATAACAGGCAGGTCTCTGAGACGATCGGATTCCCTGATGAACCTGGCAACATCAAAACCGCTTGCTTCAGGAAGACTCAAATCCAGCAGTATAACATCCGGCTCAACCGATTTCAGCATCTTAATTGCCTCCATGCCGTCGGCAGCTTCCAGGAATTCCAGTTTTTCCCCCTTAATGGCACTTTTCAATAGTTCCCTGTTCGATTTGATATCATCAACGATAAAGATCCGGGCATTCTTAAATCTGATCTGCTTTCTAATGTTCCCAAATTTCTTCAGCTCTTCCCTGATAAGGGTTTCAACACCCGGAACTGTAATTTCGAACACAGTCCCTCTGCCGGCATCACTTTCCATGGTAATGGTCCCGTTCATTGCTTCAACCAGCTTGTATGTAATAGTCAGTCCCAAACCTGTACCTCCGTATTTCCTGCTGTCCTGTTCTTCCTGCTGCCTGAAGGCTTCAAATATAGATTTTTGAAAGTCTTTTGGAATGCCAATTCCCGTATCCTGAACACGGATAATCAAATCAACATAAATTTTCCCTCCGGCTTTTTTCTTATTTCTGCTTTCGATAATAACGTTCACTTCACCTTTCTCTGTAAACTTGAATGCATTGCTGATCAAATTGATCAAGATCTGCCTGATCTTCAATTCATCCAGAAAAAGTAACCCGGGAGTTGTCTTTTTAACACGGGCAGCATAAGTCAGGTTCTTCTGTTCCATCTTCAACCAGAAGATATTCCGGATGTCTTCAAGCACCGAATGGATATTGACAAATTCAGGTTTCACATCCATTTTTCCCGCTTCAATCTTTGAAAAATCCAAAATATCTTCAATCAGGCCAAGGAGTGTCTTGCTGCTGGATTTTATTGAATGAATATAATCTTCCAGGTTAGGTTGGGTTACTTCCATGGCCATCAGTTCGCTAAAGCCGATAATTGCATTGATCGGTGTCCGTATCTCATGCGAAACATTCGCAATAAAAGCTGATTTGGCCGCATTGGCCTTTTCGGCTTCTTTCCATGCCTGTTTCAGATCTTCTTCCGTTCTTTTCTGGTCGGTGATATCTCGAATAATAACCAGAAGTTCGTCTTCACCGCTAACAATCAAACGGATCTCTTCAAAAGCTTCCTTTCCTTTGAATTTATAGAAATATTCAAAAGTCACGATCTCCCTGGTATCAAAAGCCTGGTTGAAATGTTCCCTGAAATTCTCTCCTTCATTCTCAGGCAAAATATCCGTGATCCGTTTCCCCAGCATTTCTCCGGGAGGCATAGTTAGAGTTGACAGATTATCGGTATAAAGGTCCTTGATAATGCCACTTTTATTGACAACAAAAATCAGATCCGGGATTATTTTCAGCAGGGCAAGTTTTTTGGATTCGCTTTCCTTTAATGCGGTAATGGCTTTTCTTCTTCTGGTTACATCCTGAATGATCGTAAACAGAAGTGTCTTGTTCTCAATATCCACAGGAGTCGGATATATCTCTGCATCTTTAATCTTCCCGTTCTTCAGTCTTTGTTGCACTGAAATCAATTTCTGGTTGTGATCCAATAATTCATTGAGTTTTGCTTCGGCCTTTCTATCTTTAACAACCAACAAGTCAAAAAAGTTTAATTCCTTTAACTCGTTTATGGTATATCCGTAGTATGTCAGTGCAGCTTTATTAGCATCAATAATCTTTCCTGTACCCGGGTTAAGCAATAAAATAATGACATTCGTATTTTCAAAAAAAGACCTGAATTTTTTTTCACTTTCTTTTATCTCTGTTTCTGCATTCTTCCATGCTGTAATATCTTCTTTTGTGCAAATAAAATGCTGTATCCTGCCGTCGATGTAGACAGGCGCTATGGTTGCATTCTCCCAATAAAATGAACCGTCCTTCTTTTTGTTGTAAAACTGGCCACTCCATGTATCACCTCTGCGGATCGTCCTCCATAACTCCTTATAAAAAGAAGCGGGATGGTATCCGGATTTCAGAATCCCCGGATTTTTTCCCAATACAAAATCCAGACTGTAGCCTGTAATCTCAGAAAAAGCAGGATTGGCATATTCGATCTCACCGTGCTGATTAGTTATTATGATACTTCCCGGACTTTGTCTTATAGCAGTTTGAAGCAATTCCAACTGGTTGTGCATGGATATTGAACCCACGTTATGGTTTGTATCACCATCATCTTTCACTCTCCTCCAAAAATAGAAATCATCGATTCTCCTTGCAGAATAAGTATTCACCATGTATACTATAAATGTGGTCAAAGTCAGGAAAATCAGCCGGAACAGAATGAACAGGAAGTAATTCTCCGTTCCTGTGCTTTCCAGATGATGATAAACGGCACCGGATAAAATAACAGAAAGAACAAACAAAGCAAAAGAGGTATACCGTATATTGTAACGATAGGATATCCAGAAGATAAAAGGTATGAACAGGAAGGACAATTCATTGGCAAAATTGCCTCCGAACAAAAATCCCGGAATTACAAACACAGTTATCACGGCATAAACCAAAAAACCTTCAAATCTGTTTTTAGTCTGCCTCATTTGGTTTTCTCTTCTGAAACTGAGAACAAGCGGAATAAATATTAATGATCCGGTCAAGTCGGAACCGATCCACGCCAGTGAAAGGTAAAGTGTAATTTTTTTCGCAAAGAAATCGGACAGCAAAAATCCAATGACCACTAATACACTGACCGCAAGTGAAATTGCTGCAAGGACAAGCAATATCTTTACCATTACCGAAGGGTTTGTTATTTCAGGAACTTTACCTGTAAACCTTTCTACAAACCACGACTTAAGAAAAACAAATGCCGTACCTGTTATACTCAGAACAAAAGCTATTAACAACGATGAGACAAACAATTCGGTGGTTATATATCCATGGAAATAAAAACAGGCAAATAATGCCAGAAAAACTGCCGGCAGGAATTTTCTTCCGTAAAGCAGGAGAAATCCGGTAGCCAGACCGTAAGCCGGCCATATCAGTATGATAGAGTATGGCTCTTCAAGAAACAATAAAGCAGTTTTTGCCGCAATGAATACAACGCTGAAAACTACGCCGAATCTGACCAGATAGCCCCCCGAAATCCTCTGAAGAAAAGAATCCATAATAATCTGATAAAACTTACTTTAAGTTAGCCCATTTTACGTTCTCAAACAACCCTTTCCGGAATTTGGAAAAAAAGTAGAAAGACTGTAAAAAGTGAAAGGTGAGTATTGAGAAATGAGATGGTAAGACAGTGAGATAAGGTGAAAAGAAAGATAAATTTCAAAACCCAACCTGCAAAGCTATTGATTAACTGAATCGATGAACCGATGAAATGAATATCCTGGTAGGCTAATCGTTTGTATCATCCTAAAAAAAGTTTACCGATTCATCAGTTTCAAGATTCCACGATTAAACATTTAAACAGCCAAGGAACCAGCATCAAGGAACCTGAAAATATTTACTTCAATATTGGATATTCGTCATTGAACATTCGACATTGAAGATCACAGGCAGGTAAGGCACCCAGCTAACAGACTGACCATCCTTCTCAGGATTCAGGCTTTTGGAAAACTAACCGTAACAGTAGTGCCTTTTTTTGGATGGCTGTCTATTTTAAGCTTACCTCCTATCCTTTTAATGAATTTTTTCGATAGGCTTAACCCCAGGCCAATGGTTTTTTCATCAGGCAGGTTAATTTCATGGACTTCTTTTTCCTTTTGCAGGATCTGCTTTAGTTTTTTCCCTGGAATACCCGGTCCCGAATCCTGCAGGCTCAGTTTGATATAATTCCCTGACAAGGCATAGGTTACAAATATTTCACTATCGCAAGGCGCATACCTAACCGCATTGGACAGGATATTCCGAACAATGCTATTGACCATCCTGAAGTCGCCGCAGATAAGAGGACACTTGTCAAGTCCCGCTTGCACATTGACCTTTTTTCCTTTCAGTTTGGAATGAAAAAACAAAATATTCTCATCCAAAACCTGTCTCAGCGAAATGCTGTTTGAAGTCTGCTGCATATCACCGCTGAAAATATGAGACCAGTCAGACAGATTTTCCAGTAAGAAATAGACATCACGAATAGCATTATCGATAATATCGATCCTGTCTGTAATATTTTTCTTGTCAAATTTTTCGATGTTGTACTTTAACAATTCCGAAAATCCCATAACTGAATGAAGCGGATTTTTGAGATCATGGGCAATAATGGAAAGCAGCCTGTCCTTTATACTGTCGGATGTTGCCAGTTTTCTTGCCTGTTCCTTCAGGATCTCCTTGGAACGTATCCGTTGTAATTCAGCCGCTGTTCTGGAGGCGAAGATCGAAAGAATATACCTTGAATTGGGTGCTTCCTGAATCGGTTTATCATCCATAAATGCTACCATTCCAACGACTTCCCCCGAGCTTCCGAAAACAGGCGTACCCATGAAACCCGTAACATTATTCTGTTTAACGAACTCATCATTCCGGAAAAGTTTTCCCGTTTCTTCGGGATAAAAAGTAGTGTATCCGTTTAAAACGTTTTCAAACAAACTGTTCTTTACATCATAATTTCCCTGATGGATATCTTTGAAGGGACCACAATATTCCAGTATCTGAAATGTTTTTTTATCGTTAGATAACTTTCCTACCAGGGCATATTTCACATGAAAATTAATGCACAACAACCTGGAAAGTTCCTTGAAAAAGATCAGCCCGGTAACTTTTGCAGTACCTCTGAGTAAGGTTGATAAAGTCTCTTCCGTATTTAAATAATCGTTTGCCTTGCTTATCCTCAACACAATGTATCCTTCTTTTTCTACCTTGATAAGATACTTGTTCAGCTTTCCCCAGAAAACATTCTGTTTCAGTGTACGAAAGGCGAGTTCCTGCGTATACTCACCCTGATTTTTGACATTAAATTCACTGATATTTTTCGAAAATTCCACCGGTTCGTTATCAAAAAGTCTGAATGCGGACAGGTTTATCAAACTGGATTTCGATTTCGCTTCAAAAAAGGCAAGGGCTTTTTCATTACACTCAATAATTGAATAATCTTTTCCATCAAGAATAAAAATAGCATCAGGTGAATCATTAAAAAGAACTGAGAAAAAGGGCTGACTCTCAATTAGTACCTGAGAAGCATTTGAAACGGGAAAGTATTTCGTGTATTGCATATGAAAAAATTGAGAATTGGACTATCTGCCTTTACGAATTTTCCATGTAATATGTTCTGTTTCTTTATAAACAATTGATGAAAAAATTAAAATATTTCAAACAACATCGCTAAAAATATTGATCGTTATTAATAACTTTAAATGACATCAAATTCTGCAAGCCATGAAAAAGTTTCTGAAAATAATTTTTATTGTTCTTTTGGTAATCCTGGTTATTTTGATTGCCACGCCGTTTCTTTTCAAAGGCAAGATCATTGAGACAGCCAATGACCAGCTTGAAAAAAACCTGAATGCCAAAGCCTCATTTTCCGATATTAACATTTCACTGATCCGGAATTTTCCGAATGTAAGTATCAGGCTTAAAGATCTGCTCATTGTCGGTATTGATGAATTCGAAAACGACACACTTCTCAATATCCGTTCCTTT
The DNA here is from genome assembly GCA_050049665.1 of Bacteroidales bacterium. Taxonomy (GTDB): domain Bacteria; phylum Bacteroidota; class Bacteroidia; order Bacteroidales; family UBA10428; genus UBA10428. Next base: position 10,301 of record JASFVU010000031.1, read on the forward strand.
GATGTTGCGGTTGATATTGTCAGTGTGATAAAAATGGAAAACATCAAAATAAAAGGGATATACATAAACAAACCTTCTGTAAAGGTAATTGTCCTGGAGGACGGCAAAGCCAACTGGGACATTGTACCCGAGACCCCTGAGGAAAAACCCGAAGATACCACTACGACGGAATTCACCACCAAAATCTCGCTGAAGGTATTTAAAATCAGTCATGCCAATATTAAATTTTCTGATTACAGTTCGGGATTGCTGGCTTCGCTTACCGATTTTAATTTCACGCTATCGGGTGATCTGTCAAAGGATTTTTCAGCCCTTGTGATAGATTCCGAAACAGAAAAGGTGAACCTGACCATGGGAGGCATTCGCTATGCAAAAAATATGATGCTTAACATGCATTTTGATGTTGACGCGAACCTGAAAGAATCCATTTTTAAACTGAATGAAAACAGGGTATCGCTGAATGAACTTACGCTTAATTTTGATGGCAGCCTGGAAATGCCTGAATCCGGTGATATAATTACCGATCTTGCCTTCAGTACATCAAACACGGATTTCAAAACCCTGCTTTCCCTGGTTCCGGCTATCTATTTAAAGGACTTTTCCGATCTGCAAACGACAGGAACCCTGAAACTTGACGGGAAAATTTCAGGCGCATTAACCGAAAATACCACACCAAATGT
>JASFVU010000233.1:0-5365 GCA_050049665.1 Bacteroidales bacterium
TTCTGATGGTCAGTATCGGTACATTTAATTACCCTTCACTGCCTGGATCCGCAAAAAACATTGTCGTTGACCTTACTGTACATTATGATGGGGTTCAGGTTGACAATACAACGGTTGACTTAAATAAATTTCATGTTGAACTCGGAGTCAATCCGGTTGACCTGACGTTAAACCTGAAAAATCCGGTAACCGATCCGTTTACCAACGGAAAACTGCTGGCCAGAATCGACCTTGCCAGTCTGAGTGACGTCATTCCTCTTGAAAACACAAAAATAAGCGGGAATATCAATGCAACTCTTGATTGGATGGGAAGAGTATCATCTATTGAAGATCAGAAATTTGAAGAATTCAAGGCGGACGGAAGCGTAGTGATCGCCAACCTGGAATACAGTAGTCCTGATATTCCAAAAGACTTTGTTTTAAAAGAATCCAGCATCAATTTTTCTCCTGAATATGCGTCTATTTCATCCTTTTCTGCACAAATCGGATCAAGTGACCTGCAATTGAAAGGCAATCTCAGCAATTACATTCCCTATATCTTAAAGGACGAAACAGTGAAAGGAAATCTTGCATTGAATTCAACCCTGCTCGATATCAACGAGTTACTCTCCGATATAGGGGACGAGGAGACTCCTGAACCGGAAAAAGATACGGTTCCGATGGAAATAATAGAGGTTCCGGGGAACATTGATTTTACTTTTCAGTCTGACATAAAAAGCCTGAAATATGATAACCTGGATATTACCGATTTTTACGGAAAGATCATTGTAAGGGACCAATCGGTAATTATGAAAAACCTCAGTATGAACATGCTGGATGGCAGCTTTGACTTGTCGGGCTCTTATAATACAAAGGATGTAAAAAACCCGGAGGTTGAATTCAGATTCAAAGCATCGGGTATAGACGTACCGAAAAGTTTCGCCGCATTTGACATGCTTAAAAAAGTTGCCCCCATTGCGGCAAAAACCACGGGAAAGGTTTCAATTGGCATGAATTTCACGAGTTTGCTTACTTCTGAAATGAAACCGGCCCTGTTTACCATGGTAGGTCATGGAAGCTTAGCCTCCGGACAATTAAGCATTAAAAGCTCGGATGCCTTTGAAAAAGTCGGAGAAGCCCTCAATACAGATGCATTCGACAACCTCTCTTTAAAAGACGTGGAGATCGAATTTGATATCATAGACGGAAAGCTACTGGTAAGTCCTTTTGAAACAAAGATGGGAGATGTATCCATGCTTGTTTCAGGAGAACAGAGTTTTGAAAATACATTGGACTATAGCATCAATTTAAGTGTTCCCGGCAAATTGCTGGGCCTTGAAAACTCTTCCGTGAACAATCTTTATAAAGAAGCAGCGGCTAAAGGATTCGATATACCGAAAACCGAAACAATTAATATTCTCGCAAAAGTAACCGGTGAAATGACGGATCCGAAGGTCAGCCTTGATCTGAAGGATAATGTTTCAAAAACAACAAAAGAGATCAAAGAAGAACTGATAGAAACGGGAAAACAAGTCATTGAAGAGAAAAAAGAAGAAGTCAAAACCGAAGCCAGGAAACAGGCTAAAGCCGAAGCGGATAAGATCATGAAAGAGGCTGAAAAGCAAGCTGCACAAGTAAGGGCTGAAGCTAAAAAAGCGGCTGATGGTGTCAGGTACGAAGCAAATGCAAACGCTGATAAACTGCTGAAAGAAGCTTCAAATCCCATTGCTAAAAAAGCAGCCGAACCCACGGCCAGGAAAATGAGAGATGAAGGTGAAAAGAAGGCAAAACAAATTGAACAGGAAGCCGACCGGAAAGCCAGTAATATCTTAAAAGAAGCAAGGGCCAAAGCGAACAAAGTCCTTGAACAATAGAAAAGAGGCTGGCATTGTCCAGGCAGGCCCGCCTGAATGAATTCATTCGGGCAAGTACCGTTCGTTATGGGCGGATTGCTGCGGGGAGCTTCATTAACTAACAAAATGATCCGGATAAACCCGGTATGGGTACAGGATTCCTTTTGCTTCTTAAATTATCCAGCTTAGAATTATATGTAAAAGCTTCAAAAAAACTAATTCACAACTGTCATTTTTCCGGAAATCACATGATCTCCTGCCAGAAAAATATACACATATGAACCATTCTTAATCGTTGATGTATCAATCTGTATCGTATGACTTCCTTCCTGCTTTTTTTCGTTGATCAGACGTATTATTTCGTTTCCCAAAAGATCAACTATCCTTAACTCTACAAAACAGGCTCTGTCAATTGTATAATCAAAGACGGTATTTCCGCTTGCCGGATTCGGATAATTCTGACTTATTGAAAAAGGTACCGATATTGTCGAAAGAACTGCCGATTGAACATCCTGTATTTCAAATCTTATTCTTTTTGTTATAATATTCTCTGGTAGCAGACCTTTGTTTGATTGAATTCTGATAAACACGTTTTTAGTTCCGGCCGGCAAACCGGTTAAATTCAGAGTTACTGATATTTCAACAGAATCGCCCGGAGCAAGTATATATGAAACAAGATTAAGATCAGAATAGGTTTCTGATGTGGAAATTGTCAGTGAATCTTCTCCTTCCCCGTCATTATAAATATAGAATGATGTGTCCGCAGTTCCCGTATTCATCATTTGTCCCAGATCAATATCACTATCATCTTTTAAAAAGGTGTTTGGCCGCAAAGTATTCAATAAGTCTTGCTCAACAACTGCATATACTTTCCCGTCACCACATCCGAAATAGATAATTCCATCAAGATAATGGGGAGTTTCAACCCAGCCTCCAACGGTAAATCTCTCTTCTATTTCATGTGTCAGTCTGTTCACAATGGTTAATGAACCCATACTTACATCGGAAGTATTTCCCGTACCAACAAGTATATAATCATCATGAATTACAGGATTTCCGTAATTTAAGCCATAAACATCTGCTGACCATTGCAGCTCAGGCTCATCGGGACTAAATGCATAGACAACTTTTTGAAAGGAACTGCCAACATACAATGTATCATCAGCCGCTACTGGTCCGCCAAAAAGCCACATATCATTAGGTTGATGATACATCCAGAACTGATCACCGGTTTCCGGATCAAATGCATACAAATTGCAATTTCTGCCACCAAAATAAAGCGTATCTCTGTAAATCAGGGGTTGTGAGACAATAGCATTCACCCAGGCATATGTACCATCATCCTTTGTATCATAGCTCCAAAGAAGATCCCCTGTTGTCAGGTCAAAAACTGACATTACGCCAAGCCAGTCGCCTACATATATTTTGTTGTTATAAATTGCTGGTGTAGTTTCAATTGTGGCATCCGCTTCAACGGTCTGAGCCTCAAAAACTCTTATTCCTGTCTCTACATTTACTCCAATGACTGATCCTTCTTCCGATCCGATATAGGCAATATTGTCCTTTAGCTGTGGAGAGGATCGAAAGCAATCCCACATATCATGCTCATTGATCAGATCGCCCTTATAAAGTGTATCTGTCCATAACAAATTACCCCCCATATCCAGAGCATATAATATATTTCCACTTTCAAAACAAACCAGATTCCCATATAAGGCTGCCGTTGTTCTGATTTCATTATCTGTAGTATAATGCCATATTTCCGCACCGGTATTAATATCGATAGTATAAAAATTGCCATCAAGACTGCCAATGAAAAGCGAGTCATTTCTGACGACAGGAGTAGCAATCACTTTGTTACCTGTTTCAAATACCCACTTTGCTGCATTTTGTGCTGTAGCAAATGAAATATTCATGCATATTACTATAACAGTAGTCAAATAAATTCTATACCCGTTTTTCATAACCTATGGTTTTATGATTAATATTTCCACGAAAGTATACCACAGGATAGCCATATATGACTTAATAAGTGCGTTCCGCACTTATCCATACTCTTTTTTGAATGGGATATATTACCTGTAAAAAATCAATGAAGCTGAGAAGTCTGAATTTTTCTGTATTCAGTAGGTGTCATTCCAATATATTTCTTAAATGCCATATTGAATGACGATTTGCTGTTGAAGCCAACTTCAAACAAAACTTCAAGAATCGTCTTATACCTGGGCGTTTGTTCGAGCAGTATTCGTGCCGAATCGTTAACCCTGTAACTATTGATAAAGTCGTAAAAATTCTGATTCAGGCATTCATTTAACACAGTCGTTAAGGAACGAGGCGGGATTGAAACCATTTTAGAAAGTTGTTCCATGGTCAGATCCGGATTAAGGTATGGCTTTTCCCTATCCATAAAACCAAGTAATTTTTGCAGATAAGTTTCTTTTGACATTTCTGATAATGATTGTTTCCTCTCATTCGGATAATATTTTTTTCCTAAAAATATATAAGGCTGTTTCAGACTCTTAAAAATCATTATATTGATAAACAGGAATAATGTAGATCTTGAGGCTATAAGTACTGCAGAAGAAAATACACTTTCCGGCTTTGCGAAAAAATAGCATAAATCGCAGGACCATTTGATTAAAAACCCTATCAAGACAAAATTCATCCACGACAAACTGATAAATTCAATTGATGAAAAAGACATCCTGAGCTTTTTGTGGTATTGTCTGACACAACTTATCGCTGCAATTGTATACAACAATATATAAAACTGCAGTAAAATATAATATCCTTTCCATAACTCATGATCAAACAGCCCACCGGCTGACATGATGTTCCTTTTGGTTTCGGCATTATAGATGTGGTAAGCAACAGTCAGAATTAAGAAATGAGTCAAAAAGGGCAAAGCATGCAGTATATCTCTGAACCTGAATTTAAAATTACTATCCGTAAATGAGCGAATATAGAAATACAATGCCGGTCCCCAGAGGATGGTAAAGGAAGAACCAAAATAGAATGCATGAGGGAAATTGGAATATATGAAGTCATATAATCTGAAGCTCAGAAAATTTGTAATGCATAGTGCTTTGGCCAAAAGAAATATACCGAGAAGTTTGTTTGATATCCCTTTACCGGTTTTCTGAAAAAGAAGAAATGGAACCAGTGATAAAAGCTGAAAAAACAATACGACAAGAATAATATCCAAAAAATTAAGCTGCATAATCTGATGGTTTAGCAATACCTATTATAAGATGCCTAAGTCTGTATGAACACTTATTCAATTCTGATTTTTCAGTTACAGGGAGTCCTGCCGGTTAACGGTTAATTTATACTATCAATAGTTAATGTTCGGGAATTTTTTTATGCCGGAAACTTCCGCAATAAGCTCAGATGAACTAAGACAAATGACTGAAGAGTTAAACCTGCGTCCTGAACAACTTAACAGAAAGCAACAAAAGCAATTAAAAACACCTGAACAAAAGCATCTTTTGCAGTTAATTATTTATAAAAAGCAACCAGAAACACCTAAAGAG
>JASFVU010000266.1:0-5071 GCA_050049665.1 Bacteroidales bacterium
ATTCACGACCTGAGTGTCAATGCAAGTTATATAACCAGCCTTTTTGGCGCGTTTACCATTGTACATCTGTCGGTCAGCAATGTATTCGGCATGGAACACATTTATTCGTACCGCTATTCCGGGCAGCCTGATGAAACAGGAAGGTATGAAGCCAGTCCGGTAAAAAACTATGTCCGCCGGACCATTATCATCGGATTATTTATTTCAATCGATTAATTAATACATTAAAAACAAGTAATTATGAAAACACTAAGTATGATCTTAATCGCAGTCATGGTTAGCATGGGTCTTATGGCCCAGGACAAATACCAGGAAGCCATGCAGGCAGGCCTGGAAAAATTCGGAAGTGCTTCGGGTGTAAACGAACTGCAGGCAGCCGCATTGCATTTTGAGCGCATCGCGGAAGTGGAAACTGAAGAATGGCTGCCGGCTTATTACGCTTCATTGATCTATTGCATCATTGCCTTCCGTACCGAGGATGTTCAGGAAAAGGAAAAATTTGTCAGGCAGGCCCAGACTCATATTGACGAGGCTATGAAGGCAACACCGGATGAATCTGAAGTGCATACGCTCCAAGGTATGGTGTACCAGGCTTTGATCGGAGTTGACCCGGCGAGCAACGGACAAATATACGGATCAAAGGCCAATGGTTCTTTCCAGACAGCTATCAGACTGAATTCTGAAAACCCGCGTCCTTACTATCTTCAGGCGGTTTCATTACTATATACACCGGAGCAATACGGAGGAGGGAAGAAGGCTGCCCTGCCGCTGTTTGAAAAAGCCATGGGACTGTTTGCCAAAGAAAGTCCGGAGAACAGCCTGTATCCCGACTGGGGAAAAGAAGATTGCGAACGAAACCTGAAGGTTTGTCAGGAAGATCAGGCCGGTCTGTAGGACCGGTCTGGAAAAATTTGTATTTTCAACAACCGGAAAAGTAACAAACGATGTGGACGATAGAGAACAAATCGGCAAGACGAAGGCTGCGTAATTTTGTATTAGGACTTGGGGTTATCATTATTGTACCTGTTTTTGTCAATTTTCTGTTTGGTGATTTCAGACTATTCAATTCTTTTGTTCAGTTTGTTGACGAAATTTCCTATGGATTCAGTATTGGAGCTTTATTCTGGCTTGGCAACTGGGCCATAGGCAGTTCCGTGGGAAGAATGTTCAACTGGCGCAAAAATCCTTCCAGGGCAAACCTGATCAGCCTGCTGACTTTTATTCTGTACGGCATACTGGTGAGCCTTACAGTACCATGGTTCTTTGCGGTCAACCAATGGAAAGTTCCTGCCGAGCGATTGCTGAACACCATCGTCATCAACGGCTTTATAGCCATTTCCGTTGACATGATCATTATATCTATTTTTTATTCAAACTACATTGTCCATTACTGGGGGAAGTCCATTAAAAATGAAGAAGAGCTTAAACGGGAAAACCTGATAGCCAGGTATGAGGCGCTGAAGAACCAGGTAAACCCGCATTTTTTATTTAACACACTTAATACGCTTACCGGTGTTGTTGAACAGAATCCTGAAAAGGCTTCCGAATTTATTCGTAAACTCTCCGACATTTACCGGTATGTTCTGGAACAGAAAGACAAAGAACTGATTCCTTTGAAGGAGGAACTGAAATTCGCAGATGACTACATTTTTCTTTCAAAGATCAGGTATGGGAACGGACTCAATGTGAAAAATAACATCAGCGGGAATGAGCAATTGATCGTTCCTCTCGGACTTCAAATGCTGATCGAAAATGCCATTAAACATAATGTGATCAGTGATGACAAACCTTTGGATATAGAAATGGGTACCGACGGGGATTCCATTTATGTTAAAAATAACCTGCAGAGGAAGAGTTCTGTAGATAACACAAACCGGGTTGGTCTGGAAAACCTTGTAAAACGCTATGAATACCTGTCAGATATACAGGTACAGATCATTGAATCAGAATCGCAGTTTGAGGTAAGGATCCCGCTGCTTAAAACAGACAAAGATGAACTGCCTGATCGTTGAAGATGAAAAGGTTGCCGCCGAACGGCTTTCCAAGCTGATAAAACAGTATGATGCCGGGATCGAAATACTCGCGGTGACACAGTCGATTGTCAAAAGTGTCGGGTGGTTTCATTCACATGATGTGCCTGACCTGGTATTTATGGATATCCAGCTTGCCGACGGGTTGAGTTTTGAGATCTTTGAACAGATCGATGACAGGTTTCCGGTGATATTTACTACGGCGTATGATGAGTATGCCCTGCGGGCATTTAAGCTCAACAGCATTGATTACCTGTTAAAGCCCGTTTCACCCGATGAGTTGCATGCCGCTATTGATAAATTTAAAAGGCAGAACAGGGTCAGGGAATACCCCGGACATGTGTTCGAGAGCATTCTTCAAAGCCTGACCAATAAATTCAAGTCCAAATTTGTTATCCGCGTCGGTGAACACATACGGGTGATCCCGGCAAGAGAAATACAATGTTTTTACAGCATGGACAAGGCTGTTTTTCTTCAGAACAGACAGGGACGCGACTATGCCGTAAACTATTCCCTGGATCAGTTGGAAGAGTTGCTGGATCCCGAAAAATTTTTCCGCATTAGCAGGAAGTACCTCGTTGCGTTTGAATCGATCAAAGACATCATCAGCTATTCAAACAGCCGGTTACTGCTGCGACTGGAAACCAATGCCTCCGATGACCTGATCGTAAGCCGTGAACGCGTACAGAAATTCAGGCAGTGGCTGGAGGAGTGAAATCAGATGTAACGAGCTATCATCCGGATAAGTGAACGGAATGTATGCCTTATCACTCATCCCGGATGATCATTAGAATCCGGTTTTCAGGCGTGTAAGCCAGATGGAGTTGGCAGGCCGACTGTTATTCTTCTTTTATAACCGACCAGTTCGCATGGACTACCTGCCAGACACTATCGTTCAGATGATATACCGCCGTGGCTTTCCATGGTGTCCCGGATTCGCCGTTCAGGGTCGAATGGTATTGAAGCGTAAGAATGGCGATGTCACCATATACCTGTACCCTTGTATCTTTCAATTCATAGTTATGCGGTGGAATATTGCCTTCCAGTGTTTCTGCATAGGCTTTTATTTCACCAATGCTGTCAAGCCTTGTGCTTGCACCGATATCGTCTATGTAGGAAGCGTCGTCGGCGAAATTATCAAAGAAAGAGACCGGATTACCCTGCGCCCAGCTGTCCAGCGCCTTGCGCTCCAGGCTTAGAATAGTTTCTTCCACATTTTTCTGTGGTTCGGTGGTTTGTTGCATCTGGCATGAAACCAGCAATAAAAAGGAAATAAGCAGGAAGATGCCCCGCATGGATCGATTCTTTTCAGGATTTGGATTGTACATAATGCATTATTTTAGGTGTTACTGCCAAAGTCAGCAGCATAGTAAATTTACAATATGGATTCACAGAAGTCAAGAAATTCATATTTATCCTTCCGGAAGATTTTTAATCCCGGGATAATTCGGCCGGATGTGTCAGATGTGCCCTGAATGACACAGGTTGTCAGTATGTGGCGGGAAGCTCCATTTAATCCTCCTTCGCGTACGCTTCGGACACTTACGTTAAAGCTTCAGCGGCAGCGTGCGGACTGTGCCTTCGCGAAGCCGCTATGGCGAAGCGAGGCGAGAAGGTTGTGGTTTAATTCCCCGACTCTCTATGTCGGAAACAAAGGATTCCATTTGATATCCCGTGGGCTCTGCTCCGGGATAATTCATTACGATAGTTTTTAATATATATTTTCCAAGTGCGTTTTATAAATATTAACACTTGCTTTGATAATAAATGGCTTTGAAAAGATAGCTTTGTATACAATGATGAAGCTACGGATCTACTTGTTTTGCATTACACTGCAAATTTGTGTATCAACGGCCGCACAGTACCGTCACAGTTACCTGCAATTGGGTAAGATGGAATTCCGGCAGGAAAACTACATGGAAGCTATTAATTTTTTTACCTACTATATCAAAGATCACCCTGAGATCTACGAAGGATATTTTCTGCGGGGAGTTACAAAATATTACCTCTCTGACCTGACCGGCGCCGAACTTGATCTGACAAAAGCCATTGAAAGGTTGCCTGAGTTTCCAAGACTATATATATTTCGTGGCATAGTAAGGGCGGAAAATTTTAAGATGCAACCGGCCATGGAAGATTTTAATCTGGCTGTTCAACTTGATTCGACCTATACAGATGCCTACTTTTACCGGGCACTTACAAATCTGACACTGCGAAATTATGAATCTTCACTTGCTGATATAGAAAATCTTGTTGAATTGGATACCAGCTATCCCAATAGCTTAATTATCAGGGGAATTATTCATACGCAATTGCAAAATTATGTTGAAGCCATTCATGATTTCACAAAATGCCTTGGTAAAAATCCGGAAAACAGCAGGGCTCTGGTAGAAAGAGGTGTGACTTATGCCCGCCTTAAGATAACAGATCTTGCAATGGCCGATTTCGATACGGCACTGAGTCTTGATACTATGAATGCATATGCTTATTTTCAGCGGGCACTGGTAAAAATCGATATGCTTGAATACGAAAGTGCGCTGGAAGATCTGAACAAAGTAATTGAAATATCTCCCGAAAATGAAATGGCTTATTTCAACAGGGCATTGATAAATTTTAACAAAGACAGGGATGGGAAAGCTGTGGCAGATTTTTTACATATTCTTAATCAGAATCCTGATAATATGCTTGTTTACTATAACATGGGAATTAGTCTGGCACGGCTGGGGCAGTTTGAACGCGCCTTAAAGAGTTTCGATACAGCCATCCGGTTGTATCCCGATTTTGCCGATGTATACTATCAGCGTGCACTTGTTAAAAAAGAGATTGGCGACAGGGAAGGAGGCACGAGAGATCTGCAACTGTATGAAGAGCTGAATAAAAAGAACCTGAATAAAGCCGATAGTACCAAATATGAAGAAGGATTGCAATTGCTCCGGTTAACACATTTATCGAACGATTTCATTAGTAAGGAAGAAAAGAAAAACAAAGTGCAGTACATTCAGACAGAGATTGAGCTGCAACCTGTTTTCCAGGCTGTTATT
>JASFVU010000267.1:0-5068 GCA_050049665.1 Bacteroidales bacterium
TGATAGTAATAATAGTTCTACCATATTTTAATAAGCTGATTAATTCATCACTAAGCTTCAACCTTGAAAACTTCAGGATTTTACTTATTGCCTTTGGTATCCCTGTCATTACCGGCATATTAGCAGGTACTTTTCCTGCCATTTATATGTCATCCTTCAAACCTCTTACTGTTCTGAGTTCTGGAAGTAATCCTAATAAAGGAATTCCACTTCTTAGACAATCCCTGGTGATATTTCAGTTTGTCGTAACCATCGTATTTATTATTTCCTCCCTCCTGATCTTAAAACAAATTAAGTACGTCCAGAATAAGTCGCTCGGACTGGATGAAGATAATGTGGTTTTCTTTCCACAAAGCTTATTGATTATGAACCACCGGGACGCATTTCGATATGAACTGGAAAAACAGCCGGGAGTATTGTCGGTATGTTATACCAATATGTCACCGCTCGATGTGAATAATAATACCACAGATCCAACCTGGCGCGGTAAACCTGCCGATCTGATTATTAGCATCCCCAATATGACTGTTGATTATAACTTTTGTAAAACCTTTAATGTAGATATTATTTACGGCCGTGATTTTAATCCGGCCTATGTATCCGATACGAATGCAGTTTTGATTAATGAAAAATTCGCTGAAATCATTGGACTAGATGATCCAATAGGAGAAATTATTAATTTCTGGGGGAGGAAAGCACCTGTAATTGGTGTGGTAAAAGATTTTCATATAGCCAGTATGCACAGATCAATAGAACAACTAATGATTATGAATCGTCCCGGTGAAACCTGGTTAACCATGGTTCGCATCAACGGAAAAATGCGAAAAGAAGCTCTTGCAAATATTGAAACCACTTTTAGATCCTTTGATGAAAGTGTTCCATTCGAATACCGTTTTGTCGATAAAGAATATGCCAAAAACTACGATGCTGAAAAATATCTGAGCCGGTTGGCTATGGTATTCACTGTTTTATCAATATTAATCTCCTGCCTTGGATTGTTCGGTTTAGCACTCTTTACTGCCGAACAACGTACCAAGGAAATAGGCATCCGGAAATCGATCGGAGCAAGAACCTCCCAGGTAATGGCTATGCTGACAAAGAAATTCCTGGCATGGGTACTGCTGTCTTTTGTAATTGCCAGTATTATCGCATACTATACCATGCATTCCTGGCTTGAAAGTTTTGCTTACCGTACTAACATAAGCTTGTGGGTATTTGTAGCAACAGGACTGGTTGCTGTAGTTATTGCATTGATCACAGTAAGCTGGCAGGCTTTCAGGGCGGCCAATCGCAATCCGGTTGACAGTTTGAGATATGAATAAGAATATTTGATTACTCTAACTATGTTTAAGAATCTTTTAACTACATTTTTGAGAAGGTCAAAAAAGAATAAGATTGATTTTTTGATCAACCTGTTTGGATTGACTATTGCTATGCTGGTATTCATTTTTACTTCGATGTATGTAAAAAATGAAACCAGCTTCGATAATTACCATGAACATGGCGATCAGATATTCAGACTCACTACCTCCATTACTTCCCCCAACGGTCAGAATACTGATATGGCATTGGCCAATACCGCTTTCGGCTATGTGTTAAAAAACGAATGCCCCGGTATAGAGGAAGTAGCTTGTGTGGATATAGGGGACATTGGTGAAATAAAATATCAGGGTGAAAAGTTTGAAAATATCTCTATACGGACTGCAACACCTTCCTTCCTCAACCTGTTTACATATCCGGTTACTGAAGGTAAAAGCGATGAGCTCTTACAATTACCAAATACCATTGTTTTAACAGAATCGCTGGCCAAAAAGATTTTTAAAAATTCTTCTGTTCTTGGAAAACAGGTAACCATAGGCAATGAAGATTACCTTGTAAATGGTATTATTGAAGACCTGCCCACAAACACCAACCTGACTTTCAATGCCCTGTTACCGTCAGATATTAACGGAACGGAAGAGCTAACCGACTGGGGTGATTATTTTGTCTATTTGCAGACCCGTTCCTCCTCCGGTCTGCTGGAGGATAAAATCGATGCATTAACCCGGGAAAAATACGCTGAATTGCTTCAACAAATGGGAGGATTCAGCCTCAGACATCGTTTACAGCCTTTAAAGGATATTCATTTCGATAATACCTTGCTGGCTGACATCCCAAAAGGAGACCGTACCATGGTAGCTGTTTTTTCTCTGGTTGCTCTGTTAATCTTACTTATCGCTGCCATTAATTACACAAACATTACCATTGTACAAATCCAAAAACGAAAACATGAATTTGAAATCAGGAAAACCATAGGATGTAATAAAAAATGGATCTTTTCCCAGGTACTGACTGAATCAGTTTTCACTACAATCATCGCTGGTATATTGTCGGTTTTTCTGGCAGAATTACTACTCCCCTATTTTAATCAATTATTTAACCAACAATTTGAATTAAAATCCATTACACGCTTATTGATCCCACTGCTTATCCTTTTTACCGGTTTTGGAATTTTGTACGGTCTCTATCCTTCATTCAAAAGTTTAAAATTAAAACCTGACCCAAGGAAAGGCTTTAGTACCCTTGGAAAAAGCCTGATCATCTCCCAGAATGTAGTTTCCATAGTAATGGTTGCCGGCGTTCTGCTAATAGACAAACAGATCCGGCATATGAAGAACCATGATCTCGGATTCGATAAAGAACAGCTCCTGTCCATTCAATTAGGAGCCCCTGAAAAAATGCCCGGGAAAAAAGTACTTCATGATGAGTTCTTAAAACTCCCGGAAATACAGGAAATTGCTTTTGGCGGATCAGGTACAAACCTGGGAGCCACGGACTATTGGTTGAAATCGATCCTTGTGACCAAGGATGAAGAAGGAAATGATATTCAATTTGTAGCTAACCAGCCTTGTATTGATGAAAATTATATTGATCTGTTTGGTATGAAAATCATAAAAGGGAGGAACTTTTCACACCTGATATCAAGCGATATGGAACAGGGAGTCATCGTAAACGAAGCTTATGTTAATACGATGCAATGGTCTGACCCGATCGGTAAAAATGTTTTCGAAGATACTGAACATAAGGTAATTGGTGTAGTGAGCAACTTCAATTTCGATGCATTGAATAATCCTATTGAGCCCTTGATGTTCCAAATGCTAGACGATTATCCTGCTTTTCTTTTTATTAAAACAACTCCGGGTTCTGTCGATGCTATTAAAAAGCATTGGTTGAAAGTCACGAATGGAGAACCCTTTAAGTTTAGTTTTATCGAAGAGCGGATGAACGGGCTTTATATACAAAATGAGCGGGAAATGCATATTTTCACATGGTTATCTTTTATTGCCCTGGTCATATCCTGTCTGGGAATATATGGCCTGACTTCACATTTTATTATCAACCGCAGAAAAGAAATCGGGATTAGAAAAGTTAACGGCGCCCAAATATGGGAAATACTGATTTTTCTGAATAGCAATTTTGTAAAATGGATCATTGTTGCTTTTGTATTGGCGACACCCATTGCCTGGTTTGTTATGAATAAATGGCTTGAAAATTTTGCCTACAAAACGAATTTAAGTTGGTGGGTTTTTGCATTAGCCGGCGTTTTGGCTCTGGGAATTGTCTTGCTAACGGTAAGCTGGCAAAGCTGGAAAGCGGCAACGAGAAACCCTGTCGAAGCACTTCGATACGAATAGATTAATGAATAATTAAAAACGATGAGTGAGAATGAAAATATAGTGCATACTAAATCACACAGTTTTGTGATGAGAATTGAATCTATCATTCTTAATAATTAAACATCTAATAATAAATGAATTATTAATTAGAAAGCGATTGAGGCTTTGAGACATTAACAAGTTTGAGAAAAAATTATAAAACCATGATACGATTTTTATTTAAAGCAGCCATTCGTAATATTTTCAAAGACAAATACCAGTCTCTTTTAAATATTCTGGGGCTGACACTTGGGTTTGCAGCATATTTGTTCATAGCCACCTATTTTTTTAATGAATTAAGTTTTGACCGTTTCCATACCAAATCTGATCGGTTATTCCGTTGCGTTACCAAAGTGAAAATGGGAGATACCGGGGAATCTCTTTCCAATTCAGAAGCTCCCCTGGCCAAAGCGGCAAAAAATAATCTGCCCGAGGTAGAAAATGCAACCCGCTTCTATTTCAGGAAAAATGTGGTGCTAAAAGCCGGCGAAAACAAGTACATGGAAAAATATTTCTGGTATGCCGATGCCAATGTATTTGAACTATTTGATTTTAACCTGCTGAAAGGAGATAAAAGTCAGGTTCTTGAAAAACCCAATACGGTTGTCATTACTCCGGAATCCGGCAAAAAGTATTTTGGCGATGTTAATCCTATTGGTAAAACGATTGAATTAAACTCAGATGGTGAATTATATGAAGTAACGGGTATTTTAGATAAAGTACCGGCCAATTCACACCTGCAATTCGATATGCTGGCTTCATTCTCCAGTATAGGCTTTAGCAACGATGACAGGATACAATCATGGGGTAACTTCCGGGATATGTATACCTATTTTTTATTACGGAAAAATACCAACCTCCCTGCTATGAACAAAAAGCTGCAGGATTTCACTACTGAGTATTATATTCCCATGATGGAAAACGTAGGCATTTCATATAATGATTTTCTGAAAAGTGGCAATTATGTTATCCATAGTTTACAGCCCTTGAAAGATATTTATTTAAACACTGCTTATACCGACGAAATAACACTTCACGGAAATAAACAACTGCTTTATGCGCTGGGGCTCATAGGTCTGATGATTATCATTATTGCCTGTTTTAATTTCATAAACCTAAGCACTGCCCGGGCCTCTTTACGTGCCAAAGAAATAGGTGTAAAAAAGATCATCGGATCAGGAAAAAGAAAAATCATTGTTCAGGTACTTTTTGAAACATTTCTTCAGTGCATCATCGCATTAGCCGCCTCTGTGGTTTTACTTATTGCTGGTTTATCCTTATTAAATGCTTATACCGGATTAAATATTCAGTACATACAATTATTTACAACCCGGGGATTGATCTCAATGTCAGCCATACTTCTATTGGTAGTG
>JASFVU010000268.1:0-5067 GCA_050049665.1 Bacteroidales bacterium
GATCCAAATCTTCATAATCCGGATGGTGTTCCTGTTAGCGGAGTGATTTACGGAGGACGCGATTCAGATACATCTGTACCGGTATTCCAGAGCCTCGATTGGGAACACGGAGTTTATATCGGAGCTACAATTGAATCAGAGACAACAGCAGCAACCCTGGGTCAGGAAGGTGTCAGAAAGTTTAGTCCAATGGCTAATCTTGATTTTCTGGTCGTGCAATTGGGTAAATACATCCGGAATCATTTGAAATTCGGTGCTAAGCTTAAAGAAGCGCCTGCAGTATTTGCAACCAACTATTTTATAAAGGAAAACGGGGAGTTTTTGAGTGAAAAAGTGGATAAAAAAGTATGGTTGATCTGGATGGAAGGCAGGGTGCATGGAGAGTATGATGCTATAGAAACTCCAATAGGTTATATTCCCAAATACGAAGATCTGCATTCGTTATTTAAGCAAATATTTAACAGAGAGTATACCAGAGAGCTTTATGAAAAGCAGTTTTCAATACGAGTAGAAAAATTCCTGGAAAAGATCGAACGAATGAAAAAGATCTATTCTGATGAGGACGATGTGCCCGAAGCATTTTATAAAGTCATGAAAAATCAAAAAGACAAACTGATGACATTCAAAGAGAAGTATGGGAAGAGTATAGTGAGTCCTTTTGAAATCGTGTAAAACAGAAGACATTCCTTTTGATGCGACCTCTAAGTAATTGACTTAGAGGTCATTTTTTTTAAATACTTTCAAATTGTAAGTCAATATTTTTGATAATTAATAATTTCCTCTAAATTTGTAACGCCTTATCAATCTGTTCTTTGATTATGTCATTGATAATCAAGATTTTACTTATTATTTTTGCCTACCTTATCGGATCAGTTCCCTCGTCAGTCTGGATTGGAAAACGGTTCCATGGAACGGATGTCAGGGAACACGGAAGCGGAAATGCCGGGTTTACAAATACGGTCAGAGTGCTTGGGTGGAAAGCCGGATTACCGGTTTTTCTGATTGATGTGCTTAAAGGATATGTTGCTGTAAGCATTGTCAGACTGACAGAAGTATATATTCAGGGAACCGCTGATTTTGTGAATTTTCAGCTTATTCTCGGGGCTGCTGCCGTACTCGGTCATATATTCCCTATCTATGTGGGTTTCAAAGGAGGCAAGGGCGTAGCGACATTACTCGGGATACTGCTTGCCATTCAACCCCAGCCAACCCTTATCTGTCTGGGAATTTTTGTTGTTGTTTTTCTTACTACCCGTTACGTTTCGCTCAGTTCAATGATCGCCGGTATATCCTTCCCGATATTAATAATATTTGTTTTCAAGACTACCATTTCATCTCTTGTGATTTTTTCCATGATCGTCTCAATTTTGCTGATCCTGACACATCAGAAAAATATCGAACGTTTGCTGAACAGGGAAGAATCAAAAGCTAAGATCGTTAAAAAGAGGGACAAGGAGAGGTACAAAGAGTTGTAGATCAGGTTATCCTTCAGGCTTATTCGGGAAAAGATGCACATCCCTCTGCGGGAAAGGTATCTTGATCTTATTTTTTCGGAACGCAGCATCAATTTTGAACCGGATATTGCTTTTCGTATCTTCAACCCGGAAAGTTTCCGCAGTCCAGAAGAAAAGCTCAAAATCCAGTGAAGAATTGCCAAAATCAAGGAAGCGCACAAAAGGCGCCGGGTTTGTAAATACATCTTCCTGTTTTTCAGCACATTCCAAAAGTACCTTCTTGACAAGCTGTACATCCGAACCATACGCAACACCTACTTTAACGGAAAAACGGGTCCTTTTTTCATGGTGACTCCAGTTTATAACTACATCATTGATCAGTTTTGAATTCGGAACGATCAGTATGATATTGTCCCTGGTCTCAAGCTTTGATGTCCGTAAATTGATCTGTTTTACCCGGCCTACTTCACCATCGGCTGTTTGTACTACATCGTTTACTTTTAAAGTACCTTCGATCAGTAGGGTAATTCCCGAAACAAAATCCTGGAATATTTCCTGTAAGCCCAATCCGAGCCCTACCAGGAGGGCGGCTGAACCGGCGAGAAAAAAAGTGATTTTGATCCCGATAGTTTCCAGTGC
The DNA here is from genome assembly GCA_050049665.1 of Bacteroidales bacterium. Lineage (GTDB taxonomy): Bacteria > Bacteroidota > Bacteroidia > Bacteroidales > UBA10428 > UBA10428. Next base: position 2,094 of record JASFVU010000268.1, read on the forward strand.
GAACGCTATGGCAATGACCCATAAGATGTATTTGATGATCTGATAGATCGCTCTGCTGGTACCGATATCAATGCGGTTACGTTTTTCCTGTCTTCTGAATAATCTGTGGATCATCCGGTTGACGAACCATGTGGCAAGTAATATTACAAATGCAACCAGCAAGTGGTATACCGTAAGCTTGAAATTTTTGGTACTGAGTATCTCAAATTCCAGGAATTCTCTGATGTTCATTTTTACGATCAATTATCCAAAGTTTTTCTTTAAAATATTCCATAGGTCCTGTTCCCCGATACCGGAAATCAGTTCACCATGCTCTGCAACGGAGATCTCCCCGCGTTCTTCTGAGATGATAATGACCATTGCATCTGTATTTTCACTGATACCAAGTCCGGCTCTGTGCCTCATGCCATAATAGGGAGGAAGATTTGTATTGCTGGAAAATGGTAAAACGCACCTTGCCGATACGATACGCTCATCTTCGATGATAGCCGCACCGTCATGCAGTGGCCCGCCCTTCAGGAAAATACTTTCCAGAAGTCTGCTGGATGTTAATGCGTTAAGCGTGTCTCCGGTTTCGGCATACAAAGCGAGCGAGGATTTCCGCGATATCACGATCAGGGCTCCGGTGTAAGTGTTGGACATAGTTACACAGGCCTTATGGATAGAGGAAATCCTTACTTTTTCAATAATGTGTTCTCCACGCTTAAAAATGTTTCGTAAAGACAGCTTTTTATTGGGGAAGTATTTGCTTCCGAGAAAGATCAGGAATCTTCTTATTTCCTGTTGAAAAAGAATGATAAGGGCAATGGCTCCTCCCTCAATGACAGCCCCCAGAATGGAAGTAAGCAGTTTCATTTTAAACATGCTTACAAAAAAGTGCAGCAGCCAGATCCCGATAACTGCAACGAAAATATTAAAAGCTGCCGTCCTCCTGATGATCTTATATATCTGGTACATTAACAGCGCCACCAAAAGGATGTCAATGATATCTATAACACGGACTGAGATGAAGGTGAAAAGCATGATTCAATTAATAACTTCGTTAAAGATACACATTACTTATTATTCGTGAAACTCAGATTTCAAAAACGCAGTGCATTGATCCCGATAACTATCGGGAGTAAGTTGAATCCCGATCTGTCGGGAATAGCGCAGCGTATCGGGATAAATGAGTTTAATTGACTTCGTCGAGCTCACACGCTGAGGCGAGATCGGTTCTCCGTTGCTTGCAGTGAATAAAAAGTTATTTCATTTGATACCTCGACAGCTTGTCGCTTGCGCCAAAGCTTCAGCGACAGCGTGCGAAGGAGCACTGCGAGGTAGATCATTTGTGCTGATCGATGTATTTAATTCCCTCTGTCCTGACTTTTAAAAATAATTGTATGGTTTGTACCGCTTCTTTTACATCATGTACCCGCAGGATGTCAGCTCCGTTCATCAGCGCCAGCATATTCAGCGCTATAGTACCGGTAAGTGCTTCTCCCGGAGTTGTATCAAGTATCCGGTAGATCATTGACTTTCTGCTGATACCGGCAAGAACCGGACAATCCAGCATACCGAAAACATTCAGGTGGGCCAGTATCCGGTAATTCTGGTCCGGCGATTTCCCAAAGCCGAATCCGGGATCAATGATCAGGTCGTTCACGCCTTTTTGCCTTAGCTTTCCAATCTGATCGCCAAGAAAATCCATGACATCGCTTATCAGGTCGTTGTACCCGGTATTGTTTTGCATGTTCTGCGGGGTCCCCTGCATATGCATGACAATGTATACCGCGTTCAGTTCGGCGATCGTATCATGCATTTTTTTATCCATTGTTCCCCCTGAAATATCGTTGATGACGGCAACATCAAATTCTTCTGTAACAAACCTGGCAATGGCCGACCGGAAGGTATCTACGGACAGTATCTGTTCAGGATACTTTTTGCGGATGATCTCCAGTGCATTTGTCAGCCTTTTGATCTCTTCTTTTTCACTTATATGAGTTGCTCCCGGCCTGGAGGAATAAGCACCTATGTCGATGATATCGGCCCCTTCGGAGATCATCTTTCCGGTCCTGGAAAGAATGGCTTCTCTTGTCAGGTATTTGCCTCCGTCGTAAAACGAATCGGGAGTTATATTCAGTATGCCCATGATCTTCGGATCTGACAGATCAATGTATTTTCCTCTGCAGTTCATGATCTGTTTTTTTCCAAATAATGTATCTTTATCCATTGTAACAATTGGTGCTGGTGGGTTTACAAAAGTAAAAATAAGCATAGCACACAAATTATTTTTATAAAAAGCTATTGAACGTGGGATTTATTGTTATTGAAGGTCTGGATGGTTCAGGAAAATCAACACAATTGAAATTGGTTGAGAATTTTTTTATCAGGCAGAAATTCAGAAGCAGATTCATTCATTTTCCCCGGACAGAAACTCCCGTCTGGGGAGAACTTATCAGCAGTTTTCTTAAAGGTGAACTGGGAGATATGAACCAGGTAAATCCATACCTTATTGCTTTGCTTTATGCGGGTGACCGGGCAGATGCCGCAGGAATGCTGAGGAAATGGATGGATGATGAATATGTTGTCATTGCCGACCGGTACCTGTATTCGAACATTGCTTTTCAATGTGCAAAACTTACCGACGAAAAGGAAAAGATCCGGCTGGCCAAATGGATCAAATATGTTGAATACGATTACAATAAGATTCCTGTTCCTGACCTGAATCTCTATTTGGACGTACCATTTCACTTTACCCGGAAAAACCTGAATAACAGCAGAAAGGGATCTGACAGGGAATACCTGGACGGAGCTTCCGACATTCATGAGGCGGATATTGATTTTCAGGAAAAAGTCCGGGAGGTATATTTATGGCAGGTGAAGAATAATGATGATTTTGAAGCAATCGATTGTGAAGACAGCAGTGGAAATATGATGTCTCCCGAAGAAATCTCGGATCATATAATAGATAAGATCAAATCAAAACTTTCAT
>JASFVU010000269.1:0-5065 GCA_050049665.1 Bacteroidales bacterium
TTTATTTATTATTTTGGCTGTAAACACTATAATAATACACAAAAAGTATAATGATACTGAGGGTAAAAAAATATTGAAAATCTTTAAATGGATTGGTATTTTTTCTCTTTGTTATATCTTGCTATTACCCTTGGGTGGATATCGATCTTATCGCCCATACATAATGAGATACGATACAATTATGCCAATAACTTTGAGCTTGATTTTCATTTTTGGGATTTCGACCCTTTTTCTGATTAAGAATATGTCTGGGAAACAAAAAATGTGGTATATACCAATAATAATAGGCGTTTTATTCATATTTGCAAATTCAGATGAACCAGAGTTTGATAAGAATGATTGTGAAAGAAGTGCTCTGAAAGAAATAGCCAATTCTAAAGAAAATATTGTTGCATTGGAACACGATTGTAGCGTTGTTGCGTGGGAGAAATATGATAAACCAGAAGAATCTGAATTAAATGCACAATTGTTGACTAAATGGCGATTGACAGATAAAAAGAAATATTATTACAATAAATAATTTGCCAGTTGCTAACAGCCAAGTAAGCTGGGGGTCAGTGGTTTGCGAAAAGTTTGTACATTTAATCAAAATATTAAGGGGCTAATAAGTAGGTGGCACGGAAATCCCCGCCTTGCCATATTTGAAAACCGTTAGGCTTAATTGTGGAGCCGATCTGCAAAGAACTACTGTAACGATTAAGAGTTCCACTTTAAGACTTGCAAATCTATAAAAATGTAGTAACTTTGTAATTACATCAAAATAGACCGCTATGGAAGTTTCAGTTGTACAGATAGGTAATTCCAAAGGGATACGATTCAGCAAGACCATTCTTGAAAAATACAATATCCGTGACAAGGTTGATATGATCCTGGAAAAAGGACAGATTATTATAAAACCTCTTTCAAAACCGAGAAAAGGATGGGAAAAAGCATTTATGGAAATGTCAGAAAATGAAGATGACAAGTTACTCTTTGATGATGTTTTCGATGATGAAAATCTGGACGAATGGAAATAAATCAATATCAAATAGTTTTGGTCAATTTGGATCCGACCATCGGTAGTGAGATTAAAAAGACCAGACCTTGTGTAGTCATTTCTCCCGTTGAGATGAATAAGTACCTAAGGACTATTGTGATTGCTCCCATGACGACAAGTTCAAAAAACTATCCTACACGAGTCGAGGTCAAACATGATAATAAGATAGGTTGGGTTGTTCTCGATCAAATTAGGACAATTGATAGACAAAGGATCATAAAACCTTTAGGACGACTTTCAAAACCTGAAATAAAAGAAGTCAAAAGTATTATTCGGGAGACTTTTGTTGATTAACAACTAAGCCTAACAGCACATATAAAAAATAGCTGGTGTAGTGGTTTGCGAAATTTTGTACCTTGTGGCAAAAACACTAACGATGGACAAGAACGCAGCCCGGAATGCCGCTACTTTTCATATCTGCAGGACGTTAGCTGCAAGGCTACCACGGTACCAACAAATCGTAGTAGATATATTGATTAAATCATAATTAAATTTACTCTGAAAGAAAGGTGATAAAATATTTGGTTTGTATTTCAAACTTAATTAAGTTTGTATCGCAGACTTGTTTTGTTAATCAAACTTTATGTCATGGATACAAATAAAAACGCTTCGGATTCTTTAAATGAAACACAATCACTTCTTGTAATCAAGGAAATGATTCTGGTTTCAAAAAACAAGCTCAAACAAGACGGAATTTTATTCATTGTTTGGGGTTGGGTATTATTTTTTGTTTCAACATCTGGATACATTGAAAGAGGTTTAGCTCTTACTTTTGGGATTAAAAAAGTGCTAAATGTAGTCGGTGTTGCTCTTCCTTTGATTGCTTTGATATTTTCAGTTTATTACTTAATAAAGGAGAGTAAAAAAGTACAGACCTATATTGGAATATCCCTACGATATGTATGGATTTCATTATTTGTCTGTATGGTTTTGGTAAATCTAATTCAGTTTAATGTACTGCATAGTATCAACTTTGAACTTCAACATCCAATTTTTATGGTTCTTATGGCATTTGCCGTAACTGTAACTGGTGGAATTTTGCGATACCGATTAATCATAATTGGTGGAGTGATTTTTGGGATTCTTGCTTTAACAGCCTCATATCTGAAGCTACAAGAGCAATTATTGGTTGAGTCTGTTGCTTGGATAATTTCGTTCATAGTTCCTGGTCATATTTTGTATGCAAATCGTGAAAAATAGAAACTATGTTCAAAGATTTAGACCCGTTATTGCATTCACAGGTCAGGCTAGCAATTATGTCCATCTTGATTGGAGTTAAAAATGCAGAATTCAGTTATTTACTTGAAAATATCAAGACTACAAAAGGTAATCTAAGTTTTCAAATGAATAAGTTAAAAGAGGCTGGATATATTGAGGTGACAAAATCATTTAAAGGAAATTATCCTTTGACCACATGTGAGATTACCGAAAAAGGCATTGATGCCTATGAAACTTATGTCAATTCGATTGATGAATATTTTAAACAATTTAAAAACGAAAAAAAATAGAAATATGAAAACGCATTATATTTATATAATTATTGCATTATTATCAATTACTTCATGCAAACAACATGAAAATCAGATACAGGAAAAAGTATCGTTTGAGATTTATGAAACCTTAACGAAGAATGAAGTCCCAAATAGCCTGATTGACGAATTTATGCAAATGAATGTCCAATTAAACATGGATACTCAGTCGCCTATAATAGCTTTTCTGCCAGTTGATTCAACAATCCTATTATCAAAAATCACTAATGATAAAGTTAAATTCTTACAAACAGCACAACCTGTTGATAAGGATAATAAATACTTTGCTATTGTTGCAGTCAAAAAACAATCAGACATATCAACAACCGATTTAAAGAAAACAAAACCAAATCAGAATAACGTTGAGATTTATTTCAATCTTCAAGGAGCAAATAAATGGAGCGACCTGACAAAAAATAATATCGGTAAAATGATTGCATTTTCCATTGATAATATAATTTATACTTTGACATCTGTTAATGGAGAAATAAAAAATGGAACAGCAATTATAAATGGACTTAAAAATGAAGATTTAGCAATAAAAATTTCAAAATCACTGAATGCGAGTTTTTAAATCTGATTCATGATTAAAATGTGTATATTGACAAACATAACAAAGCCCAGCAGCTAACACTTGTAACTGTTGCGCAACCCTCTAATTCCGGTAATAATTGTAAGCTTTTCTGTATTTCTATGAAATTTAGTTTTAGATCTCAGGAAGCACCAATATTGGTTTTTGTTTGAGATTTTGCTTCAAACATTGCCAGATAGCACTAAATGACTCCAAAACAAGACACCAAATGCGATTATAGGAGGTCATTGCTATTCCCTTTATTCTTTGGGCTGCTGACTTCAATTTTTGCTGATGTTTCAGAAGTTTCTTTAGATTGTATGCCAAGGCAGCCATTAACATTACTTTGTATGCACTTTCTATACCCCGGGTATTGATCTTTCGCATACCCATGAAATTAATAAGGGTGCCAAATACAGGTTCCACTGTACTTTGTCTTACTGTTCTATAGTAACGGGCCTTCCTCAATTGTGAGCGTATCAACGCCCGGTCATATTCCACTTTGTAAACAGTGATCCTAAGCTGCTTTTCATGAGACTTTCCAATGCATTTGCTGGCTAATGGGCAGCCCTTACAATCGGCCCGTGTGGTTCGGTAATGTTTTTCAGGATGATTCTTCTGATACCTGATCGTCTTAAAAACAGCATACTTTCCCTGGCTGCAGCGCCAGCGATCATGTTCCGGTTCATAGGTAAATCCTTCTCGGGTACCCTCGTATTGTCCATGAGGTGGAATGTATCCGATAATATTATTCTTCACAAGGTACCGGCAGTTTTCTCCGTTACTATATTCTGCATCGGCAAGAAGGGTATCCATCTTCAATTGGTTTCTTTTTAGCCGTTGCTGAGTCCGGCGGGCAATATCTATCAGGTTCAAACTATCTTTCCGGTCTGCATGGTTGGCTCGAATATGAGTGATAACATGTTGTGCTGTATCCACACTCATGCTACTCATATAGTAAAGTTGACGAGGTTTGCCCGGTTTAACAGCCACCCGCGAATCCGGATCAACCGGAGAATAATGTGTTTTGTTGCTCAGGTAACGAGAACGATAATTCTGAGAACCCAACGGGCCTTGATTTCTATCCTTAAACTATTCTTGATGTGTGTCAAGATCTTTCAGTTGTCTGGAACTTGACTGAATGGTCTTTTGCTCATCGCTACTATGATCGTTCTTCGCTTTTCGCCGGGGAGTGTCCCGATCATCTTCACTATTCTCTTCCTGAGTCCTTTTTATATGAGTCGACAGCGATTCAACTGGTCTTTTCTTTTCCAGACTGTCCAGTGATGCATTGGCTTTAATATAGGCTGAATCAACAGCCTGGGTATGCCCGCAAACAAGACCACTTGAAACACATAGCGACAAAACCCGTTCAAAAGCTTCCTCGAAGAGGGCATCAGGTAACATCTTTCGTGTTCGGCTAATTGTGGAATGCCAGGGCAAAGGCTCATCAATATCGTAATCTATAAAGTAAAGCAGATCCATGCGCATACTTACGTGTTCTATCAATTGCCGGTCAGAGACTATGTTTTCAAGATAACCGATTAGCACAAGACGAAAAAATACGGTAGGATCGATCGACTTTTGACCTTCCGTTCCATAATAAGGCCTGGCCATATCGCGTACAAACTGTAAATCAAGAACTTGCTTCAACCGACGATAAAAATTGTCTTTCGGAACTCGCTGACTAAGTGAGAAGGACAAAAATAGCTTCTCCTGATAATCCTTTTTCCCTAGCATAGAGGTTTTGATTTTCAAGTTACATTGTTATCCTGCTTAAGTCAATTTTTGTATATTGCCGTTATGAACATTTTTTTAAGTTGTGCCACAGGCACAATGCATATACAAAATAGGCGAGATAGTAGTAAGATTAGGGGTTTTAGTACGCCCCAACTATTATGTAGTCTGATAAAGAAAAAGCACGCAAAC
>JASFVU010000270.1:0-5062 GCA_050049665.1 Bacteroidales bacterium
AGTACTTTCAAGATTACCTATGCTAAACAGGGTAGTCCCTTCAAGCGGAAAGCCCTTATAAATGGATCCGTCATTATTCACCAGGTATATCTTATCCTCAACCGGATCAGTCAAGCCAAGCTTTCTGTCGGCCGATGAAAAACGAAAATAAATGGGGCGTTCATGAATTGTTGAGGGAAACTCAACATGCAGGATCTCCGTTCTGTTCCGTGAATAGATCTTCAGGTTACCATGGTCGAGGAAAATATAATCTTTACGACCGTCTGCATCAACGTCTTTAAAATCAAAAAAATGTTCGGGGCCGAACACTTCAATGGAAGTATGTTCAACCTTCCCGTCAAAATAGATGGAAAGAATGGTTCCCGCGGTATCAGTAGTTACTATTCTCGAAGATTCAACCGTGTTTGATATTTCAACATAAAATTTATTATTTTCAGATTTTGTAATTGTTTCTTCGACAGGAACTCTGACATTTCCCCGCCTGTCAAGTATCCATATTTTGTATTTGTCTCCTGCTACTATGAAATCCTTATCGTACACCCGGAAATGGGACAGCTCACTTCTGACCGGATAATCACTGCCCTGAAAATCCCATCCGCTGATGAGATTCCCGTCCTTTGAATAAGCGTAAATATGGTTATCAACACAAGGAACGAAGATCCTGTAATTCTTATTATTCTCGTAATCAAAAAGAGACATCCCTGCAGATGCTTCAGCCCGGAGCCTTACCGGATACCTTTCAACATAATTCCCGAATCTGTCTATCAGATGCAGGTAATTTTCCGTACAGAAAAGCAGTTGCAACTTACCGTTTTTATAATAATCGATCTGAAATATATCTGAAATGATTTGTTCGGATATTTTTTGCTTCCATAATATCCTTCCTGCTTTATTAATGAGGTAAATGGTATTATTCAGATCTTGTAAAAAGATCTCCTTTTGCTTGGTATAATGATTTGTGACCAGTTTCGGCTTCATGGTAAAGGCAGTATCCAACAGGCTTTCCCATACGGTTTGAGGCTTCCCTTTGTACTCTTCCATGTGTTGTATGACCAGGTTGCCATATCGCAAATTGCTCACCTCCGTGATTTGAAATCCCAGGGCCTGAATATTCTGAAAAACCTCAAATTTCTCTTCCCACGTTTTGATCACATTCTCACTAAGGTACTCCGAAAACATCGTTGAAGACCGACTCAGATTTGTATAAAACAAGAAATATGATTTCTGATCAATGCCATTGGTGAAATTCCTGAACGGACTGTTTGTTTCCAGTGTTTTGTTCAATAAATTGTTATACAGCAAATGCTGAAGTCCTTCAATCGATTCACTGACAATCAGATAATTCTCATAAAATGTTAGGTAATTTTGTTCTCCTAATGCAAAAGCTTCTCCAAACAACATTCCCGTAAAGTTCACAAGAGGGAATCGGAGTATTTCAAAAGAAAGATCGTTATCAACGGAATAGGTATGTTTTAAGCTTCCGGACGAAATCCCTTTTTTTCTGCTGATCCTGGCAGCTATCGATTCAATCTCCTTTTTTGCCTGGCTCCCGCTCTTGCATTTGACAAGTACATACCGGGCGGGAATGTTCAGGCTCCTTTCTGTAAAACCACCATATGCCATTGTTATTTCGTCGTCAATAATCCCGGAAAAAACCTGTTCAAGGTTTATCTGATACACATCACTGACTTCATTCAAGGCATTGTTTCTCTCATTTGTTCCGCCTGTTTTAACAAGGTAATCCTGAAAACTTTTTTCAATTCTTTTGATGTCACTGATCCCAAAAGAAAGAAAAGTTGATACCGAAGCCGGAAGAACCTTATAAACTGTTATTTTAACAGGATCAACATCCGAAAAAATATCGGTAAACTTGTCTCCCGACACATTTGACATCAGGAAACCGTTTAACATGGCCTGATTTTCTATGATGTTCACATCGAACTCTGCCCATTCTCCGAAATGTTCGTATTTTTTCAATTTTACTCCAAAGCGGTCATTTGCTATTATGGAGGCAATGCCTGTGATCTCTTCCAGATTAACAAACAGGTTCGCCTCCTTATTTTTTCCCGAAGTAAACAGGGCTTCTGAAAATTCGGTATCATCGAGCAAAGATCTTGAGAGGCTTTGCTGCCTGATAGCGTTTTCGATCAGGATAACCGATCTGCTGATGACTATATTTCCGTCAAGAGGAGAAAGATAATAATTCCGGTTTTCGCCATTATTAGTTGCATGAATAGTATAAATGGCCTCTCCTTCATATTTCCTTTCCTTTCTCCGGAGGTCCTGACCGGTGACATCCGATATAACATCGACTATGCTTTTTTCATTCTGCCCCGGGGCCACGCTTATGGTAAACAATACATTTGATTTTCGTCCACCGATGTAATGCCCTGAAATATGAATCCGGCTTTTTCTGATTAATTCCGACAAACGTGAGTTTGTGTGAGCTAAAGAATCGATGTAAAGAATGTTATCATTTACATATTCAAAAGGCTTTATGGAACTGATGTTTTGCCATATTTTGCTCTCATCTTTAAGGGAGCTCGTAAAACTATGGTAATTGTTGATCCGAAGGATATATACGGCATCGACGGGAATAACCTTCCATGGATTTGAGGTATGAACACTTTTCTTTCTGATAAAGATAAATCCAATGATTATAGAAATGGCAAGAACAAGAATAATTCCGGGTATTATAATTCGCTTTGACATGACCGATTTTTCTCTTATAATCTCAAAATTAACCAAAAGAAAGTGCATGATAAACCGGATTTTTTAACAAACCGTGTTGTCAGATCTGTCAGTAAAAGTTCTGATGCACCTTAATTTTGCCACCTTACCTTCTCCGGTATATCATTTTCCCGATAATACCGGCTTCGGGAACAAATGTCATTGCCGCAGTGCTGGCTGGTAAAAGTCCCGGAATATTTATTGTCACCCTGTTTGTCTTGCCCAAAAATATCCTATTTTTATTCTCAAATTTTTCATGGTGCCCGATCTTAAAAAGGCTAAAACACTTAAAACGCATCTTGAGATCATCACATTGCTGAGAGTCATAAGCAGTCATGCAACCAATACTTCCAGAATATTAATTTACGGAACGTCAGGTTCCAAAAACAGACATAACAATGGGAGCAGTAAATCCGCAGATTGAACCGGGTTGGAAAGAAATTTTGATGAGTGAATTCAATGCATCGTATTTTGCTGACTTAAAGAAATTTCTGGTAAAAGAAAAAAGATCGTTTAACATATACCCTCCCGGCAAACAAATTTTCAGTGCATTCGACCATACACCATTCGATAAGGTGAAAGTGGTTATATTGGGTCAGGACCCGTATCATGGAAAAGGACAGGCACACGGATTGTGTTTTTCGGTTCCTGAGGGAGTCAATCCACCTCCTTCCCTGGTCAATATCTTTCAGGAATTGCATGCCGACCTGAATATACCGGTCCCGGAAACGGGAAACCTCACAAAATGGAGCAGGCAGGGAGTCCTTTTATTAAATGCGACACTTACGGTACGGGCCAATCAGGCGGGTTCACACCAGGGTAAAGGTTGGGAGAAATTTACCGATACGGTAATAAAAAAGATCTCGGACAATAAAACAGGCGTTGTTTTCCTGTTGTGGGGAAGGTATGCCCAGGCTAAAGAAACATTGATAGACACGCATAAACACCATATCCTTAAGGCCGCTCATCCTTCTCCTTTTTCAGCTTCTAACGGATTTTTCGGTTGCCGGCATTTCTCGAAGACAAACGATATTCTCATCCGTCAGAATCTTTCACCGATCGATTGGAGCATCTGACAAGGTAATTGAAAAGCCGTCTTACTTCCGAAGAACAACATACGGATTAATGCCTTTCCTGAAAACAAATGATCCGGAATTTTCCTCTCAGAACCGGGATTAAAGGTCACTCTTTTCGTTCATGTGATTAAAAAAGCCGACAAAATCATCCTTTTGCTCACTGTTCATCCATTTCATGGCACTCCGGGGATGTTGATTCATGGAGCCGGTAATAAGATACGGAATGTGATAGCCCCATTCAATTTCTTTTTGCATGTCAAGCATATATCTCTGAATGACATCCAGAATTGGCCTGATCTTGTATTTCGGGTTCTTCAGGAACGAAAGCAGAATCTCCAGCGGACAGTTTCCGGCTCCTCTGCCAATCCCCAAAAAAGTGGCATCAAGCATATTGGCGTTATGAATGATCCCGGTAACCGTATTTGAAAAAGCCAGTTGCATATTGTTATGCATATGGACCCCAATTGTTTTCTCCGGCAAATATTCCTGGTATTTTTTAACCAGCCTTTCTATCTGTTCGCAATACATGCTCCCGAAACTGTCAACAAGATAAAATATAGGGACTTTTGACTTGGCGACATCTGCCAGGGCTTCTTCAAGATCCCTTTCCATAACATTCGATACCGCCATCAGGTTTATAGTGGCTTCATATCCTTTTTCTATACAATGTTCTGCCAGCCAGATGGCCTTATCTATCTGGTGAACATAGGCAGCAACACGTATCATATCCAGTAAACTATCCGAAGCAGGAGGAATATCTTCCGGCTCAATTCTTCCGATATCCGCCATGGCTGATAACTTCAACGATGTGTTGTTATCTCCGACAATGCGCCGAAGGTCTTTTTCGTCACAAAATTTCCAGGACCCGACTTCTTTCCTGGAATATGCTTTTTCACTGCTCTTGTACCCGATTTCCATGTAATCAATACCTGACTTAACACATGCATCATACACAGCTTTAACATATTCATCTGTGAAATACCAGTTGTTCATCAACCCTCCGTCGCGTACGGTGCAATCGAGCACCTTAATTTCTTTTCTAAACATAATTTCCTGTATATTTAATCCCCTGTCTGTTTTTTTATCAGTTTCATCTCTTCCGCAATAAAATAATCCAACAACTCACGGTAAACACGTTCTATTAAATCCTGATCAAGCCCGTTTTCCCGGGCCAGTTTTCTTCTTGAAGCTATGACCGACTCAAACCGGTTTCTGGCAATAATGCTTTCTTCCGTAGGTTCCTTGAATCGTATTAC
>JASFVU010000351.1:0-4151 GCA_050049665.1 Bacteroidales bacterium
AATTCTGTCAAGACTAAAATCAATTATTATCCGGGATAAATCTTCATCCCTGAAAAATAATGAAAGAAATGAAAATATACTGGACGTATCAAAGTGGCAAAAACTGGCAGACAGAAATGTGGAAATAATTTTAGTGTTTGCTGAAGGGAGTGTCTTTTGGGACATATTTAAATCATATGTAAAAAAATCACTTCAAACAATTTTTAATGGAAATATAAGGATTATCCTCCAAAGAAATGTGGATCATACATTCACATTATTATCTTCTCAAATCAGGTTACAAACTACTATACTGAATTGGCTGTATGAAAAAACAGGCACTTTTAATACCCAGTAATTAAGAAATCATAAACGGAAGTATATGCATATAGCAGTCGTTTGCAGCCCGTTCTCAAGCCAGATCGGAGGGATGATTAACTTATTTCGGAAGTTGGCTACACTTGGTCATAAGATTGTTTTATTAGGTGAAAATGAGACAGGCAAACTGGCATCAAAATTTAATATCGGTTTTTGGAAGGTAGAAATTGATGCAAGAATTAAAAATGCGGTATCTCAAAAACTCAGTAATACCGAATTCTATACCAAGTTTGCTTTCCCAATGGCCAAAGAACAAATTCCTGAGGTAATAAACTATTGTAATACCTGTAAGCCGGACTTATTACTTGGTAATACAAGAGTATTTTCAGGCATTGTCACATCGATTATAACAGGGATACCAATAATTAATCATTGTTATAGCGGCGATTCTTTAGCACATAAATCCGAGGATTTATATGGATTTTGCGTAAATGGCAGTGAGAATGAAAGAAAGAATGAGTTAATGTTAAACATGAGCAATTATTTTTATGAAAAAACAGATATATGGTTCAACAAAAATATAGGCAAACCGTTTGGCTTGCCAGAAATACAATATGCTGTAAGTTTGGCATCTGAAGAGTGTGTGTTGGTTTTATCTATTCCTGAATTGTGTAAACCTTGCAAGGTGAGATTACCATATGTCCATTTTATCGGAAATTTGATGGCACCCATTGATGATTCTGATACTAATTTCAGTTCGAATAAAAAGTATTGTTACGTTTCTCTCGGAACATGGCCCGTTAATCTGAACGCAATAGTAGAATTATACAGAATAATTGTAAAAAGCATCCCTGTTAAATACAATATCGTAATTGGTTTGGGAGGAATTCTGACTTCAGGACATTTAAATCTGAATGACAGCAGGGTATTTGTCTATAATTATGCACCTCAGATTTCTATCATTCGGAATGCTAGTTTTGTAGTCTGCCATGGCGGCAGTAATACGGTTCATGAGGCATTGTATTTCGGCAAGCCGATTATTGGTTTTCCTTTTCAGGCTGAACATCGTGAGTTACTTTTCAGGCTTGAGATGCAAAAAGCCGGAATCGTTGTTGATCTGAATAGAAGTATTGAAAAAGCTATCAAAAAAGCAGTCAGAGAAATCACAGTCATTGGAAAATACAAGGAAAATGCATACAGGTTATCAAACGTTCTAAGGCACATTAATGGAGAAAAGAAAGCAATAGAATTAATAAATTATATCGTGAGCAAGAAGTTTGTCTTTAGCAACAATTCGATCAATTGATTTCCCAAACATACAATTTTCAGACTTATAACTAATTTATCTGAGATTAAATAGAGGTATTTACTATGCTGCATTGTATTAAGAAAAGAAAAATTATCAGCCTGATTATTTATGGAGGAATATTAGGGACGGTACTTTTCTTTCAATTGAATTATCTTGTACCGCATGGAGACCTTTTTGTCTATGCTGACCACCCGGGAATGTTTTTACTGGTCCACAGAACTATTACAGATTATTCTGTTTTGGGATGGTTTCCGGATTGGTATGCCGGATATCCTGAATTAGCTTACTTTCCTCCGGGTTTTTTCATTATGGGGAAAGTTATTCACAGCCTGTTATTAGGAACAGCAGAGCCAATGTTCGTCTATAAGATCCTTCTGATTATCAGTAATTGTTTATTGTTTTTAATACCATTTTTGGTTCTGCGGGGATTTGGCTTTGCCAGTATTCAGGCATTCTGGAGTGCACTTTTGATAATGATATTTTTTTATGGTTCTTTTGGTGGCTATCCCGGAATGCGAATAGGTGGGAATACAGTTATGAGTTTAGCTTTGGCTCCGGTCCCCTTACTTTTTCTCATCAAAGCAATTAAATCGGGAAAAGGAATGCTGTTACATTACTATCTCATGGCCGGACTGACCTGGGCATGCATAACACTTATTCATCCTTATCACAGTATAATCACCGCCGGAGGAATATTGGCTGTTGGTATTTCTGTATTACTGACCAATAAATTGCAATTTTTTATTTTCGTTGGTAGAATTATCATTAGTATTTGTGTGTTCTTTTGTATTACAGCTTTTTGGATTGTTCCCGGATTGATCAGGCATGAATATTCTACTTCGTTTCAGTTTTTTTCTCATGATTGGAGATCCATTATAGTCATGATGATTGTTGACGGGTGGAGAATACTTCTTGTTACTTTAATCTGGTTCTTCCTGTTTTTTTATTATCTGAAACGTAAAAAAGTATCATTTGAACGTTATGTATTGACGTTATTACCATTTTCAATAGCTATTGTTATTTTTATCAATGAGTTATTGGTAAAAAGCGGACTAATTACTTTATTCAATTCATATCAGTTAGCTACTGATCTGATGTATTCCTTAGTTTGGCTGGCACCTCTAGGTGTATTAGAATTAATATCTATTTTGTTTGAAAAAACAAATAATAAATATTATCGCAGCATTGCCTGGAGTAGTTTTATATTAATATTTAGTTTCTTGACCCAGCAACAAGTAGTTAAACTTATTAATGATCAATACATACCGAATAAAAAGATATCACAGTTTACATTTAACAGACTTACAGATATATATGGGATAAATCGATTGTGGAGCTGGCTAAGGCATGATAATAACGAAGGAAGAGTGCTATTTACTTCCAGCACATTTTATCTGTTTGAGCGGGATATGAGCCATCGAAGGCGCTTCGATCAATATCATGATGCCTCGGGTATACTAAGCTTAACACCTTTGTATACGGATCGTCAAATCATTGGTGGCACCTGGCCTCATCCGTCGAAAATTTCCCGATATTTCAGTTATGGTGATCCTGCTATCGCCTGTGTAAACAATTTTACAAATTATGCTTGTGACGACAGAACTTTATTTGGCATACCATTAGAGGAACTAAAGGAGGAATCTCTGTTACAATCTCTGAATTTATTAGATGTAAGCAGAATTGTAATCGGAAATTGGGAATGCAATATGTTAAATTGGTTTAAAAATGCCGGTCATTTCAATTGTATAGGAACAATCGGATCCTTTAGGATTTTTGAACCGAATGATTATATCCCGGATGTTTTTGAAAATACTTACCGGACCACTGATGTTGCTATAGTAGATGAGCAACCTGGTTATTACAGGCTTAAAATTAAAAGCCCGGAAGCAAATGCAACTATACTTTTCAAGATATGTTATCATCCTTGTTGGAAAATACGTAATAAAAATGTGAAAATTATTTTGTCGTCAGGTAACACAGGATTAATGCAATTGAATATTCCTGCCGGAACCGATGATGAAATAGAATTATATACAATGAATCCGTTAGAGAAATTTTGTGTTGCTTTGTCTTCTTTTGCTTTTTTGGGATGTGTAACGGCATTTTTTATTCTTCAGTTGATACATAGAAAAGAATCATAGAACATTATTGTGTTTATTCAAAATTACAGAACACTGGGCAGAATCGCATGGGAGATCTTGAGCAGACCAAAAATTAGAAGAACCCTTCCTTTTCTGGTACTTTTTATTACTAACAGATGTAATGGAAAATGTATAATGTGTCCGTTGCATGAAAATAAAGAATTTAAGAGTTTGCCATTTTCTTTAATTAAAAGTATCAGGAAGGATGCTTCCGAACTAGGCACAAAAATAGTTGCTATTTCGGGAGGCGAGCCCATGTTGCACAGTGAGATATATGATATTATCCATGAATTCGAATCAAATGGTATTAAGGTGAATCTTACTTCAAATGGTTCGCTGATCGATGAAAAAGCAGCATTATTGCTTGCAAAAACAAAATTAACATCACTTTGCGTTTCTATTGA
>JASFVU010000271.1:0-5043 GCA_050049665.1 Bacteroidales bacterium
TGGATTATTGCCTCAGGGACAATGATAACGTTTAGTTTTCCGTAAATACGATCGGGGATTATGAAGACGACACGATCAGAAAGGGGATCCCTACAAAAAGGGGTGTGCTCCCGGCAGAAAATGAACCGGCAAAGGGCCAATAAGACTTTGTAATTTCCCAACTATTCCTATATTTAACATTCAAACATTAAAACAACTACAGTCACCATGAGAAATTCATTTCTTTTCATCCTCTTAATATGTTTTATCCTGTCCGGAACATTGACAAGAGCACAGACAGAAAGTACATACAATGCCATTGCCGGAACAAAAACCGGTATAACTCCCGATTGTCCGGATTGGGTTCATAATGCGGTTTTTTATCAAATATATCCTCAGACATTCTATGATTCTGACGGAGACGGAATTGGCGATCTGAACGGCATCATTGAAAAGCTGGATTATGTGAAAAGTCTGGGTGTAGACGCCATATGGCTCAACCCCTTTTTCGAATCACCCTTTTGTGATGCAGGTTATGACATTTCCGATTATTATAAAGTTGCCCCGCGTTACGGAATCAATGAAGATGCGAAGAAACTGTTTGAAGAAGCCCATAAAAGGGGTCTTCGTGTTATTTTCGATTATGTAGTGAGCTATACATCGATTGAGCATCCCTGGTTTATCGAATCTTCAAAGCAGGACACGAACAAATACACCAACTGGTATATCTGGAATAATAACACCTGGAAAAATCCTCCCGATGCTTATAAAGATGCTTTTATTAAAGGATATGGCAGGCGAAACGGGCAGTTCATGCGAAATTTCTACTGGTGTCAGCCGGCATTGAATTTTGGGTTTGCCAAACCGGAGGAACCGTGGATGCTTCCGCCCGATCATCCCGATGTGATGGCCCTGAGAGACGAACTGAGAAAAATGCTGCGGTTCTGGATGGATATGGGTGCCGATGGTTTTCGGGCCGACATGGCCGGGGCACTTGTAAAAAATGCCAATATTTCCGGTAATGATCAGTTCTTTAACACAAAAGATGAGGCGACCAAACAATTCTGGCAGGAAATAAGAGCTATCCTTGACAGGGAATACCCCGATGCATTTATGGTAGCGGAATGGTCCGGCCCGAAAGATGCCCTTGACAATGCCTTTCATGCCGATTTTTTTCATTGGTTTGCCGGGTATAATGACCTTTTTCAGAAAGAAAGCTGGAGAATACTGAACGGGTATTCCGAAGGTCACAGTTTTTTTGATCAGCAGGGAAAAGGAAACATACTCAATTTCCTTGAAAATTATATGGAGCAGTACTCGGCAACAAGATCAATGGGTTACATTATTATTCCTTTCGGCAACCACGACAACGCAAGAATAAATGTCAGAAGGACAAACAAAGATCTCGAACTGATCTATGCTTTTGGCATGAGCATGCCGGGCATTCCGTTTATCTACTATGGTAATGAAATAGGCATGCGACAACTGTATGGCCTTCCCTATGTTGAAGGGGCATACAAACCCCGGGCAGGCAACAGGACGCCCATGCAATGGGCGCCGGGAAAGAATCTCGGGTTTTCAGACGGCGAACCTGAAAAATTATATCTGCCGGTGGATAATTCCCCTGATGCACCTACGGTAGCTGACCAGGAAAATGATCCCGGATCGCTGCTGAACAAGGTGAAAAAACTCATTGAACTAAAAAAGAACGAACCCGCCTTAACAGGGTACGCAGAACTGATCCCTGTTTATGCCGAGGAAAATACCTATCCGTTCATATACGCACGCAGAAACGGTGATGATGTTGTTCTCTGCTTTTTCAATCCGGCCGACAGAACGGAAAAAGCTGATTTTACATTTCCTGTTAAAAGCGGCAGGTTACAATTGCTGGCAGGAGATGAACTTATCGTCTCAAACAAGGATACGCATTATTCTGTTGAAGTTCCTCCGGTAAGTTATGCCATATATAAACTTGAAAATTGATCTTAAACCTGTTGCACGATGATCGATTACGAAGCTTTGTTTAAAATATCTTATGGCCTGTATATTGTTTCCTCCGGAGACAAGGACAATGGAAACGGTTTTATTTCGAATTCCGTTTTTCAGGTTACTTCTGAACCTCCTCAATTTGCAACCTGCTGCAACAAAGATAATTACAGTGCGGGATTCATTGAAAAACACAAAGCGTTCTCCATCTCTGTCTTACACCGGGAAACACCTGCCGGACTCATCGGGAGATTCGGATACAAAACCGGCAGAAACCTGAATAAAATGGAAGGACTCGACCTCGATTACGGAGAGAGCGGTGTCCCTGTTGTACTGAATGACTCGGTAGCCATAATGGAATGTAAACTTACCCGGATCTTTAATGCCGGCACCCATTATATATTTGTCGGAGAACTCATCAGGGCGGAGATCCTTGATGACAAAAAAGAGCCTCTCACCTATGCCTTCTACAGGGAAGAAAGAAAAGGTCTTGCTCCCAAAAATGCACCAACTTATGTAGATAAATCCAAAATAAAAAAAATGAAAAAAGACACGGAAATGAAAAAATACAAATGCGGCGTTTGCGGATACGTTTATGATCCGGCAGAAGGAGACAAAGAAAACGGCATTGCGCCGGGAACGGCATTTGAAGATCTGCCCGATGATTGGGTATGCCCCGTATGCGGCTCAGAAAAAAAAGAATTCACCGAAGTATAAAAATACCCGTAACCTTTATTCAAAAAAGTGGTTACGGGTAACAGTTAAATTGATTCTATTTACAGCCCGCTGATCTGTTCGTCTTTCGGATATTTCACAGAATATACGAAACGGATCTTTTTTGTATCGCCGGGTGCCAGTTCGACCTTCCACAGTAACCGGCCGTAATCCGGCTTATACTCGGCTCCTCCCTGTTCTTCGATCTTCACTTCAATTTCCTTGTTCATGGAGATGGGAACCTGGTCCAGTACTTCAATGGTCACCGGCTTGTTCTTGTTGTTTCTCAGGATTGTTTCATAGCCTTTTATTTCGGTCTTGTTCGATCCCACGATCTTCTGTGAAGTAAAATCCTTTAACCTGTTTCTCTCCACACTGACCCTGTCATCCCGCCCCAGGGATACGACAAGCGAATCGGAAGTCACTTCGGGATTCAGGTAGGTCTTTCCTATGTACATGCCTTCGAAAAATATGTTGGTGCTCCCGGGAAGCAGGTTGTACTGATTATAATCACCGATCTTTGCAATAAGGTAGGCGTGCTGAACGAGTTTGGGAACCGTGTGGTAACTGTACCTTGCGGGAAGTTCGAAATTGCTTATGGGTACGATGTGTTCCTTGCCGTCTGCCGGAATATCCTGTTTTATCCCGATCTCATATTCGGTAGCCATCTGATTGGTCGCCTGCGAAACCTCGTAAGGTACAGGTGGAGCTTCCTCCAGATCATAGAAGGCTGCATCAGCTTCTTCTTCGGCCACGGTAAGAAGATTTTGTGCGCTCATTTCCGGACGGGCACTCTTTTGCATTGAACTGACCCCTCTTATATATACTTTCTGGAAATCTATATACCACGGGTTCAGAACAGGCCTTTCATTATTGACGGTCGGATTCCCCGTGGATATTACCAGATCGATGTCATTCCAGTCATATCCGGTATTCTGATAAACATTTGCTTTGTAAAGAAGATCGATCGGATCATCCACTCCCCGGCACCTGAGATCATACAATACATTCCATCCGGCATTTCTTGTAAGGTACGAAAAACTGATCTGTATTTTGGTTGGCTGGCCGGACGATATATTCAGTACCACCTCACCCATTTTTTGTCCTTTTCTGTACTGAAGATCCTGCAGTTGTTTTTCGATCCTGCTTTTGATCTCCTTCAGTTCCCTTAATTCAATGCTATTTCTGTAGCTTTCCTTTTTTATCTGCGTTAACCGGTTCCTGTAAAAGTCGGCCACCTGAGCTATATCTGCCGCAGTAACTTTCTGCTTTTCATTGACAATTTTCTGGTTGTCTGTGATCAGCTTTTCTTCACCCTGATTGATCAGTTGTTCCGTATTGAGCCAGTCAATTTTATCTGAAATGAATTCCAGGGAATCCTTCAACTGCTTTGTCCTTTCCGGAAGCGTATTATACCCGAGAAAATTCTTTCGCACACTGGCGGACAAGAGTATGGCTGACCCTTTAATATTGACCTGCAGACTATTCGGGTCAATTGTGGAAGTAAGATCGCTTAAGATGATCTCCTGGTTCCCTGCTGCAAGTGATACGGTAGCGGTCCTGGTTATCTTGGCCCCCTGCCTGTAAACAACAACCTGCTTTATTTGGGATTCTGTTGCACCGGCTGACAAATAATAACAGGCAATAAATATTGTAATAATGAATTTTAGTTTGTTCATGATGTGTAATTTTATGTTTGAAGGTTGTTACTGAAGTAAATTTCAGCAATAATTTGAAATAAATAAAGATTTACTTAGTGAATATGACGTTTGACATAGTATAGCAGGAAAGGCACAAAGTAAAACAGAATGTCTCTATTTAAAACACAGATGTATCATGTCTGAATATACCTCACGATACGACTATTTTTTTCCTGTACGGGCGAAACTTTCTTTATCGTTTAATGAAGAAACAGTATCCCTTATAAATGATCTCACCTCTTCCTCAGCATTTCACAAAAATATACCCGGGTACGAGGCCTCTCCTCTTTATCATTTAAAGCACCTTGCTTCGGCCATCGGTGTTGGCGGTATTCTTTGTAAGAATGAAGCGGAACGATTTGGGGTTCCTGCCATCAAGCTGCTGGGTGCTTCGTGGGCCATGCACATGATCCTTGAAGAGGAACCGCTAAACAAATCATTCTGCACCGCTACAGACGGAAATCACGGAAGGGCTGTTGCCTGGTCTGCGAAACAATTCGGAAAAAGCGCTACGGTATTTGTCCCCGCAGATACGGCTGCCTCCCGGATACAATACATCAGAAATGAAAACGCTGAAGTCATCCCGGTTAATGGACATTACGATGATGCCGTGGCCATGGCAAAAGCATATGCTTCAAAAAAGAATTATTGTCTTATTCAGGAT
>JASFVU010000272.1:0-5039 GCA_050049665.1 Bacteroidales bacterium
ACTTAGGTTTTATGTAATTCAGTGCCTTTTCTATTGGATACCGTCTGGGAAAAATAGCGTAGCAATTCAAGTAAGCCCTTTCGTGCGGGTGAGCATAGCGGAGGAATTTTGTCTGAGCGACGACGAAGGAGGAGTGAGTTTAATTCCGCAAGGAGAAAGGCTTACGATAGAATTCAAGCTATTTTTCCTGAACGGAGACCTTTTTTGTTTCCTTTTTTATGTGGATGATAAAAAAGGAAATCGAACTGTTAGGGAACAGTTCGAAAGAGTGGCTTGTGATGGGAAAAAATTCAATATCGAATCTTCAATGACGAATATCCAATATTGAAGTAATATATAGTAGCAGCACGGTTTGCATTGCCCGCCGTAGCAGCGAATGCTGCGAAGGACAGTTGGCTTGTTAGAAAGAAACTCATAATTGAAAAATAATATTCCGTCTGTGCATCACAGATTCAGTGTATATATAGTCTGGATAAAAGAACATATATAGTTAACATTATCTTTAAGTACACCTTAATTTTTAACCAATAAATAAGATAACAGACATCCATTCCAACAAATATTCGATATATTTATTAGGTAATTTCATTAAGAACCAAACTACCCGGATGATGAAAACAGTATTGATCCCTTTGTTAGGACTGGCAATGAGTGTATCGTTCATGTGTGATATCAGTGCCCAGATCAGCCAGGGAGGGACTCCTCCCAGCTTCAAAACCATGAAAAAATCCACGTTACAGGAAATTGAATACGTGAAAATGCCATCCGTTGATGTAAACGCTTTAAAAGCGGAAGACATTTATAACGACAAATTCAAAGACCAGCCCTGGCGCTTCGGCAAGGAGATCTATGTGGACTACAATCCGGAGAATTCCGGTACATGGGATGTTTTGGAGGACGGCAGCCGGATATGGAGGCTGGGCATCACCAGCAAAGGAGCCCTGAGCATCAACCTGACGTTTAACCGGTACAAATTACCCGGGGGAGCAAAACTGTTCCTATACAGTGCCGACAGATCGGACATTATCGGTGCCTTTACGGAATTCAACAACCAGGAGGACGGTTACTTTTCCACCACGCTCATAAAAGGCGAGTCCGTTGTCATCGAATACTATGAACCAAAAGATGTGGCATTTTCCGGAGAACTGAATCTCTGGCGTGTCGTCCACGGTTACAGGAATTTTGATCAGTTTCTGAAATCATTCGGCGATGCGGGAGATTGCAACGTAAATGCTGCCTGTCCGGAAGGTGATCCATACAGGGATCAGATACGTTCCGTAGCAGTTCTCATAATTGGAGGCAGTTCTTGTACCGGAGCATTAATTAATAATACCAGTTATGATGAAACACCTTACTTTCTCAGTGCGGACCATTGTTATGGTGATCCGGGCACAGCCGTGTTCTGGTTTAACTGGCAAAGCGATTCCTGTGAAAATCCATCCGTTTCACCTTCGTATAATTCCATGTCGGGTGCTACCCACCGCGCCCGGTACGGACCTTCCGATTTCTGGTTGATGGAACTAAATGAGACTCCTCCTGAAGAATATGAGGTTTATTATTCGGGATGGAACAGAACCACTGCATCAGGCATTTCAGCAACCGTCTTCGGAATTCATCATCCGAGTGGGGATATTAAAAAAATCAGTTGGTCTGACGGAGGTGTAGTTGCTACGGTGAATCCGGAGAATCCCGGACCGGAAACCAATCACTGGAAAGTTACGGCCTGGAGTGATGGTACAACAACAGAAAAAGGATCATCAGGCTCACCATTGTTCGATCCTAACGGCAGGATCATCGGTCAATTGCATGGTGGCTGGGCTTCCTGCGATTCAATTGCGCCCGACTGGTATGGAAGTCTCGGCTATTCATGGACCGGCGGAGGGACCAGTTCAACCCGGCTGAGAAACTGGCTGGATCCGTTAGGCACAGGTGTTACGGTCCTGAACGGCTTTGATCCTGTTCTAGGACAATACACACATGACGCCGGGATCAGTGCCATCAGCGAGCCATACTTCGGGTATAGTGATACGACAGATATCATACCAAGGATTACCATCCAGAATTACGGAACCGACAATTTTACCGAAGCCACAGTAAGTTACATGTTAAATTCCGACACTACCGTAGATTCCGTCTGGACAGGCAACCTGGCTTTATCTGAAGCGGAAGAAATAGTATTCCTTCCCGTAAAACCAGGATTCGGAGAACATATACTGACAGCAAAAATTGTATTGGCCGGTGATGAAAACCCGGACAATGACAGCCTTGTCAAGTATTTCTCCATAGTCAACTGCGATAGCGTGTCACTCCCTGTCGAAGAAGGATTCAACCAAGAAGAAATTCCTCCATGCTGGAACATCGAATACGAATCCGGCGATATTCCCGAACTGTCTTTCGTTTCTGTTGGAACAATTCCACCGTGTGAACCAAATGAAGGAACCCATATGGTTAAATTCAATTCCTACGATTGTGTTCCCGGATCAGAAATAAGGTTGATAGGCCCGCGTTTTTCAACCGTTAATTTTGTTGACCTGATGGTATCTTTCGACTGGTTCAATGATGATGAATTCCCTAACAGGGAAGATCGTGTGATCATCCAGTATTCATACGACAGCCTGTCATGGACCCCAATAGACTCCGTGATCAGGACCGACGGACTTTACGGAGGATGGAACAGAAGAGCCTTTGCTTTTCCCGAAGAGACAAAAGACAGGGATTCTCTTTTCCTGGGATTCCTGTTCCATTCGGAATACGGAAACAATTGTTACATGGATAACCTTGAAATCTTTGGCATTGATACAACCAAACCTTATATTGATTTTTATGCAGATACTCTTATAGCTGAAATAGACAGTATTATTACATTCAGCGATTCATCAAGATACGGTACTTTCACTACGTGGGAATGGGACTTTGGAGAAGGAGCTGTTCCCGGGACGGCCACCGGGAAAGGACCTCATGATGTATATTATTCTTTGCCGGGAATGAAAACTATTAATCTTCTGGTAGATGGAACATATGAACGGGTAAAAGAAAATTATGTTACAATAAAGTCTATTTTCACTCCACCCCGGTTCTTAATAGCTAAAGTAAAAGATTCTAAAAATGTTCTGCTGGGATGGGACCTTGACACAATTTTTTATGATGGATTTGAATCAGGCGACTTTTCTCAATGGAATGAAGTTATAGAAGGTCCGGGCGTAGCAGGTGTTAGTGGAGGAAGAGCATACTGGCATGTCCAGAGTGATTCTTTACAATACATTTTTGAGGGAGATTATGGAACATTCTTAAACTGGGGATATAATATTGATTCCTGGATAATCTCCCCGGAATTAACAGCTACAGAACGTACAGTTATCTCTTTTATTTGGACAAGCAGTTATGTGTGGCATGTTGATCCTAATGACAACGGTGACCTGTATGTAATGATATCCACAGACGAAGGAGTATCATGGGATCCAATCTGGACTTTCGGAGAAATAGGGGTATGGGAAAACTGGACCTGGTATGAAACAATCATTGATCTGTCTTATTTTGCTGACAGTACTATTCATATTGCATTTAACGTGGTCGCAAATAACAACGCTAATATCGCTTTGGATAATGTATATATCGGGGATGCGTTTGATAAGAATACAGAATTTGGAACTTTTGCAATTTCAGGGTCTTCAGATCCTGATCTAATGAGCAAAACATATCCCTTTAAAAAAGAAACGAGTAAACTCGCAAGAGATGATAACAAAGTCATTCTTCTGAATTATAATGTTTACAGAAACGGGGACAAAATTGCCGTTACCCCCGAAAATACTTATCTGGATGAAAACCTTCCCCGCGGTACCTACTCGTATTATGTAACTGCCAACTATGAAAATCCTCCGGGAGAATCAGAATCTTCGGATACAGTTGAAGCAGAGATCACTGAAACAGGGATCGACCCGGTTGGTAAAAATGCATCGATCCGTCTGTTTCCCAATCCTACTACCGGTGAATTGTACCTTGACCTCAACAAGGAATACCGGTTGACAATACTGAATATGCAGGGTGCTGTTATCAGAGAGATCATAGTTGGCAGACACACCGGAAAACTGAATTTGTCACTTCACCCCAAAGGCATTTATATTCTGAGGTTTGAAGATAACGAACGTGTCATAACAAGGAAGGTAGTCGTGAAGTAAGCTTTTAGCATGTTAGCTTTTGGCCGTTAGGTTGTTAGCTGGTTGCTTGTTTCCTGGTCTGGATACCGGGTACATAAGGGTGAATTGATGAACCGGTGAACTGAATTAAATGAAATATACGATTGGCTTATCAGGATCTTGATTTTGTTAGTTATTCGATTACTTAGGTTTTATGTAATTCAGCGCCTTTCCTATTGGATACCGTCTGGGAAAAATAGCGTAGTAATTCAAGTAAGACTTTTGGGCGTGTAAGCATTGCGGAGGAATTTTGTCTGAGCGACGACGAAGGAGGAGTGAGTTTAATTCCGCAGGGAGAAAGGCTTACGACAGAATTCAAGCTATTTTTCCTGAACGGAGACCTTTTTTGTTTCCTTTTTTATGTGGATGATAAAAAAGGAAATCGAACTGTTTGGGAACAGTTCGAAAAAGTGGCATGTGCGTATGAAATTAATTGAATGAATCCATAAAATAGATGAAACATTGAATTTCATTAAATGAAACAAACCATTGGCTTATCAGGATCTTCATTTCATCAATTCGATTAATTCAGTTCATCAACTAATCACCTAATCATTAAGATGATGGACAAATTCACGGATGTTTTCAATGATCTTCTGCACAAGAAGCCTCCTGGATTCCACACTTGTCCATGCGATGTGCGGGGTAATAAAGATCTTTTCTTTGTCTTTTACCTTCAGCAAAGGATTATCGGACAAAACCGGCTCACGGGTCAGAACATCAACTCCCGCTGCTGCGATCCAACCTCTGTTCAGGGCTTCTGAAAGCGCTTTTTCATTTACAATGCCCCCGCGGGCCATATTCAGCAGAATAGCTGACGGCTTCATGACCCTCAGTTGTTCGGCG
>JASFVU010000010.1:0-14659 GCA_050049665.1 Bacteroidales bacterium
ATATTTTTCATGAATTTTTAAGATATATTGATAATGGAATTAAAGTCGATATATATGATTTGATTATAGCTTTTTTTGGAGTTTCCTTAACAACATTTTTATACAGTTATCTAAGGAATAAACTATATAATAGCAAATTATAGATATGTTTATTTGTTTTTCATTTGCCGATTTGATATATAATTCAAACAAAACAAAGAGATCAAGTGTTCGTTTCAAAGTCAACAACATGTCGATTATTTATTTGCTTTTTATTGTAATTGTCCTTGATACAGTTCTTAATTTAATTGTATTACATATACCTTTATTTGAAAATGTATCATTTAAAGAAGTATCACATTGGACAAAAGAATGGAGTGTTACGAAATGGTT
Source organism: Bacteroidales bacterium (assembly GCA_050049665.1). Lineage (GTDB taxonomy): Bacteria > Bacteroidota > Bacteroidia > Bacteroidales > UBA10428 > UBA10428. Next base: position 373 of record JASFVU010000010.1, read on the forward strand.
CATAATGGTAATTTTTGTAGCACCTATTGTTGAAACTGCATTTTTTCAATGTTTTTTAATACTACTTGCAAAATATGTTTTAAGCAAAATGAATGTGAAATATGACATTATTCCAATCATGTTATCGGCTATATGTTTTGGTTTAAATCATTTATTTAATCTGGGATATATTATTGTCACATTTTTAATGGGAGTTGTATATGGATATTTGTATATAGCTGTTAGAAGAAAAGGTGCTAACGGATTTATAACAGTGTCACTCGTTCATTCATTGCACAATCTATATCCGTTTTTAAATGATATTGTACTGCGAAAATAACAACAGATTTTTTTTGTAATGAATAATAACCCCCTGCCTTATATCCCTTTTGAAAACGTAGAAATTAGCCTACATCAAAATACAATTAAAACAAAATCGATCTATTTAATAATTGTGTTTTTAGTACTAACAATTTTGTTATTATTACCTATTCTTAAGGTATCCTTATCAGTACAAGGTCGGGGCATTATTCGTCCTATGACCGAAAAAGCAGAAATAAAAGCCCTTCAGTCCGAATTAATAACCTCTGTTCTGATTGCGGAAGGGCAATTTGTGGAAAGAGGAGATACCTTAATAATATTGCGACAAGATATAATGCAAAGCAAATTTCTTTTTCTTCGTCAAGAACTTTTTAAGTACCAATTATTTATAAATGATCTTGATCAATTAACAAAACAAGATAGGACAATGCTCCGTTCCAGTATTTATCTTGGTCAATTTAAAACCTATAAAAACAAACTTAGAGAAATTGAAAGCAAAATTATTAAGGCCAAGAATGAAGTTAAACGTAATAAAGGTCTATTTGAAAAAGAAATTATTGCTCAAAAAGAATTTGATGACCTTCGATTTAACCTAAATCAACTTGAACAAGAAAAGAGCATATTTGAATCAAATCAAGTCGCACACTGGAAAGCTGATTTGGAGAAATACAAAACAAACGTTAACGATTTAAAAAAACAAATTGCAGAACTCGAAAAACAGAAGCAATTTTATATAATTACTGCCCCTGTTTCCGGTACAATAGAAGAGTTTTCCGGAATTTATGTTGGCAGCATGCTTCAAGCTGGTCAAACGATCGCTATAATAAGTCCGGAATCTGATAAAATAGCAGAAGTATATGTTTCAGCTAAGGATATAGGTTATTTATGTGAAGGTCAATCAACAAGAATACAAGTTGATGCATTTAATTATAATCAATGGGGTTCATTGCACGGTGAGATAGTCGATATCTCAGACGATTTTATACTAGCCGATAATACCCCTGTTTTTAATGTAAAATGCAATCTTGATAAAGATTATCTTGAACTTAAAAATGGAGTAAAAGGTAAATTAAAAAAAGGCATGACGGTAAATGCAAGGTTTATGATTGCAAGGCGTTCCATTTTCCAATTGTTATTTCAGAAATCAGATGATTGGCTAAACCCTTCACGAAGTTTAGCATCGCAATAAAAGATAACATTATGTCTATAAATGGCTGAACAAACGACTACTAATATTTTTCTTGGTAGCCTAATTGTTTAAATAGAAAATGAAAAAGAAAATAAAAATAAAGCAACATGATATTACCGATTGTGGTGCAGCTTGCCTTGCATCGGTTTCGGCGCACTATGACTTAAAGTTACCTGTGGCCCGTATAAGACAGTTAGCCTCTACTGATAAACGCGGAACAAATGTACTTGGATTAATTGAGGCAGCCGAAAAACTGGGTTTTTCGGCAAAGGGTGTTAAAGGTTCATTTGAGAGTCTGAATAAAATACCCAAACCAGCTATTTTACATGTCATAGTAAAAGAAGTATTACATCATTTTGTCGTTTTTTATGGAATTACTAAAACGCACGTTATATTAATGGATCCCATCGATGGTAAAATCCATAAAAAAATGCATGGGGATTTTCAGAAGAAATGGACTGGTATCATCGTTTTATTGGTTCCATCAGAAGAGTTTAAACCTGAAAATAAACAGGAATCTATACGAAAACGTTTTTTCAGGCTTATTTCGCCCCATAAAACAGTTATGACTCAGGCATTATTTGGTGCTGCCATTTATAGCTTATTAGGGCTCACGACATCTTTGTATGTAAAAAATATTGTTGACCATGTTCTTGTAGATGGTAACCTGAACCTGTTGAATCTCATGAGTGTGGTAATGATTGTGATCCTTTTTCTTAAGGTTTATATCAATATTATGAAAAGCATTTTCGCCTTAAAAACCGGACAAAAAATTGATGCGACCCTTATACTAGGTTATTACAAACACTTGCTTACATTGCCTCAGCGTTTCTTTGATACCATGCGGGTAGGTGAGATAATTTCAAGGGTAAATGATGCAGTAAAGATAAGGGCATTTATCAATAATGTTTCATTAGATATTGTTGTTAACTCCCTGATCGTACTTTTTACACTTTGTTTAATGTTTGTATTTTCATGGAAACTTGCGTTGTTAGTACTGATAGGTATTCCTTTATATATTATGGTTTATGCAATATTTAATAAGCTTAATAAGTTATATCTGCGCAGTATAATGGAAAATGCAGCCGATTTGGAATCGCACCTTGTTGAATCTCTGAACAACGTATCAACGATTAAACAATTTGGCACGGAATATTCTGCAAATATCAGATCCGAAACACGTTTTGTTCAATTGTTAAGATCAACTTACAAATCAGCGAAGAACTCAATAGTATCCGTTAATGCATCAGAATTTATTGCAGGTGGTCTTACGATAGGTTTGCTATGGTTTGGTTCAACTCTAGTTGTTGGCTTAGAAATGACGGCGGGTAAACTACTTTCTTTTTATGCTTTGTTGGGGTACCTGACTACACCAATAGCACAACTTATAAGTTCAAATCAGACTATTCAGGATGCTGTTATTGCGGCTGATAGGCTTTTTCAGATAATGGATCTGGAAAGGGAAGAGACGAACGAAAATAAAATAACTTTTACAAAAAAGTTAATCGATGATATTCACTTCCATGATGTTTCATTTCGCTATGGCACAAGGGTACAGGTTTTTAAAAACTTAAATCTTGTTATTCCCAAAGGAAAAACGACTGCATTTGTTGGTGAAAGTGGCTCAGGAAAAACATCATTAATTGCCTTAATCCAAAAGCTTTATCCGTTACAATCAGGTTCCATTGAAATCGGCAAGTATAACTTACAGTATATTGAGAACAAAAGCTTTAGACAACTAATTGGTGTTGTTCCTCAAAATATTGAGCTGTTCGCAGGTTCGGTAATTGAAAATATTGCTTTTGGTTTATTTGAGCCCGACATGAAAAGAATAATTGATGTATGCGATTTTTTGAATATACGTTCATTTATTGAAAATCTGCCGGGTGGTTTTAATACTTATCTAGGAGAGCATGGTGTTTCATTATCTGGGGGTGAACGGCAGCGTATAGCAATAGCAAGGGCTTTATATCATAACCCGGAAATTCTAATACTCGATGAAGCTACTTCTGCACTTGACTCAGCTTCAGAAGAGTATATTAAAAGAGCTATTGAAGTAATGAAAAGCCAGAATAAAACCATCATACTTATAGCACATCGTTTAAGTACTGTTATGCAAGCCGATAAAATATGTGTGCTTAAAGAAGGGGTATTGGTCGAAGAAGGTAATCATAAAGTTCTTATGGAGAAACAATCTCATTATTATGATATGTGGGAAAAGCAAATTCCGATAATGGAAGAAATTATGCAATCAACAACTGCAAATTAAATGTGTTTACTATTCATTATTCCATTTTGTTTACGATTATTCTCACAGAGTAAGCTTAAGTTTAAAATCGAACAATAGCGAATAGCATTGACAAAGATTTGAAAGTTTTCAAGCCTGCCCGGATGGCAGGTTATCCGAGGTGAATATGATAAAGCTTCCACAGGCTATTCCCTGATACAAAAAAATTATTTTTGTTTGCCACTAATCCCCTCCATTTGGAGAGGCAGTCAGCCTTCGTCTGGAAGCTTTGGCTGATAAAGGTGAGGTCATGATATAAAGGAAACAAAAATAATTTTTTATCCCTATACAACGTTAACTCATTGAGCAATATGAACATCCAACATATCAGATCCGGCCGGATCGCCACACCCGGTTTCCCCGGGTTTGCAATGACGGATTTACTTAGCCTTTCTGCGCTAAGAATTTGAATATATGCCATTTAAGCAAGTTTATGAAATGTTCTGTTCAGTAGAAAGGTGGCCCTTGGTTTCGGAGATGAAGATTTACAGGGAAAACTTAGTATCGGTATAAGACTGGCCTTGAAAATTTTTCCTTATTGGGTAAAGTTTTTGCCAGGAGCGGGAGATTGTGGAGCAATCTTGTCTGAGCGACCATGGGGAGCGAGTTTGGCTTCGCCGAGCTCTCTCGCCGGAGGCGAGATCGGTTGATTGCGCAAGCAAGGCAAAAACTTTGGGACCCATAGGAAAAATTTGCTCAGCCTTGATTTTTCTTTGGTTCGTTTCTTTGTATTAAGACAAAGAAATGAACTCGAACTGTTTGGGAACAGTTCGAAACAATGGCTTGTGTGGTGGAAAATTTATTCGTGAAACTCAGATTTCAAAAACGCAGTACATTGAAATTTGTAAGTCGTTCCGTTGGGGAACGGAACGAAACAGTTGGCTCGAAGGGTAAGCTAATGTAGGTTGTCTTTTGTTTCATACAAAGTTAATTCGCTGAACGATATAAACATCCAGCATATCAGATCCGGCCAGATCGCCACACCTGGTTTCATCGGGTTCGAGATGACGGATTTGTTCAGCCTTTCTGCAGTAAGTATTTGAATCAGTGAAACTGTAATTTCAGGAACGGTAGTGAATTGAAATTATGTAGTCGAACTGATCCTGATGCGAAGTGCACCGAACCATATAGCACAACCTTATAAGCCTCAATTGATAACCTATATCATCAGAATAAGGTGATAAAAACCTCCTCCCATGTATGCTTATCAAGCAGGAGTCTTTAGTAAATTTATATAAGTGATAATTATCCGAAACTCTAGTATTAATTAAATTTATTAATGTATGAAATACAAATTATCAATTTTTGGGATATGTATTGCTTTAATAATGGAGCTAAACACATATGCCCAAACAGTTAACTCCGCTACAGGCGGTAATGCTTCTGGTAGCGGAGGCTCTGTGAGTTATTCCATAGGCCAGACAGTTTACCAGACTTATACAGAAGCCAATGGTTCGGTAGCAGAAGGTGTACAACAACCTTATGAGATTTCGGTTGTAACTGCTATAAAGAAAGCAAAAGGGATCAACCTTTCGATTTCGGCATATCCCAACCCTGCTACCGACTATCTGACGTTGGAGGTTAAAGAATTTGAACTTTCAGAGTTATCTTATCACTTACATGATGTACAGGGAAAACTTTTACAAAGCGGAAAAATTATTGGTAATCAAACAAATATTGCCATAAGCGATCTTGTTCCGTCAACTTATTTTGTAAAAGTGCTTCAGGAAAACAAAGTGATTAAAACATTCAAAATCTTTAAAAATTAAAAGAGCATAAACAATGAAATACGAAATATTCATAAATATCCAAAAAAACAATAATAACATGAGAAAAAAAGTATCTACAATTCTGGCAGCCGTATTATTAACGGCAACTCTTTGGGCTCAAAGTCCTGAGAAAATGAGCTATCAGGCAGTAATCAGGGATGCAGACAATAATCTTGTAACAGGTCAATCAATTGGCATGCAAATAAGTATATTGCAAGGTTCTGCAGATGGAACAGCGGTTTATGTGGAAACTCAAACACCAACAACCAACATCAATGGTTTAATAAGTATTGAAATAGGTACAGGAACAACAAGCGATGATTTTTCAGCTATCGACTGGGCAGGCGGTCCTTATTTTATCAAAACCGAGACCGATCCTGATGGAGGGACAACATATACCATAACAGGAACAAGCCAATTGTTAAGCGTACCTTACGCCTTACATGCCAAAACAGCTGAAAGCATCGAGGGGGGTGTCACCGAAACCGACCCTGTATTTGGAGCATCCATAGCAAGTGGCATTACCGCAACCGATACTGCTAATTGGAATGCAGCCTCGACAGGAAGTTATATCGAAACTGACCCCATTTTTGGAGCATCAGTGGCAAATGGTATTACCGCAGCAGATACAACTAGTTGGAATAATAAATTAAGTGTAGAACTTGATGGCGATCCAACGAATGAAATTGAATTACCTTCTACAGCTAATGAAGGAGAGGTACTTACATGGGATGGAGCTTCATGGTCGGCAGGGTCGGCAGGAGAATCAGGTGTTGGTTTATGTATTTCAAAAATAGCTGATGCACCATCAACTTATGCCACTATTGGAAATTATCAATTTAGATACAATAGCACTACTACCGGTGGTTATATTGAAGTGCAGGCAATAAGTGGAAGTGATAATATGATGGTTTTTTGTACCAAGAGGTCTGGCTCGTGGGAACTAGGTGGTTCAACCACTGTGGAAAATTATCGCCACAATATTTCCGTTTCTACTTCTTGGAATCCTCTTATGACATTATGGGACGGTTCAGGGTGGAACGATAGGGTTACTTTATCTACATATAATTCTTTTGAAGCTACAATGTTTACCATGGGCAATGGTTCAACTTTACCATCTCCACTAAAAATGTATAAAATATTTGCTGCAATTGATGGCTATAATCAAGTTATAATAAGGGTGGAGTATAATGAGAATTAGATTTTTTTTCGCATAGACACTTAATTAGGTAAAAAATTGTTATTGTAGAATAATGAAACGCTAACACGCGGTATGGTTAATAAGGGGGTCAGTGATTTACGAAGCTTTGTATTCCGCATCAGAATTTGATGTAACTTGATGCTTTAAAATCTGCAATCCTATTAACCATACCGCCAACTGTTAGCAACATACTCCAAGAAGATAGAAGACATTTGTAGTATAAATCGAACAGATTTAGCTTTTAGAAATTATCCAATATTTTCCCTGATTTTTTTTTGATTTTGACATTCAATCTTTTTCAAGATTGATATAACATTATTTTTTTAAGATGTTCAAATTTCACTAATAGACTTCCTTCTTTTGACAATTTTGCCATTAGATTATCGGTTAAAGCTGTTTTATTTTTAATGAAATGAATAACATCAATCTTAAAACATTTGATAGGCCATATAAAGGAGTCAATAAAAATGCAGTCGAAATTAAAGACTTTAACCAAGTTGCTTTTAGGTATTTTGGAGGAATAGATCTCTTGGCTATAGAGGGGGTAAGCTACACCACGGTTATGACGATATAAGTGAAGTTGGAATTGATGGTTTTAAAAAATTTAGTACCTCAAAAAAATTTTGTTCTTGGTTATGACTTACATCCAATACAAAAATATCAGAAGGTAAAGTGTTAAGCTCAAGAATTCCTAAAGGCAGCAATCGTTTGAAAATAGCACTACGGCAAGCTGCAAATTCAATAGGAAACTTAAAAGACACATCTCTCAGATTTCTTTCGTCGTGTAGCTTATCGGAAAGGAAGACAGACGGCTGTTAGTGCGAGAGATAGAAAACTATCAACAACAATTTACAATGGCCACTAAAAAAGTACCTTACAGTCCGCCAACCGAATATATTTGTTCCTTGACCAAAAAAGGAAGATGGGATTGGCAAAAAGGATTAAGAAACAAATGGTTGAATTTGACATAAAACCGGAACAAATAGGATTTGGTAACTCGTTGATTTCCAATTATAACTTTTGACGTTAGTCAGAATTTAGGTAGAGGGTGGTTATAATTCAATCATCCATTCAGGAGTAAATGTTTGATTTGCAGTTTCAAGATATGTAATCCTATTCGTGATAAAACTTTATGAGCATTTGATGGAATGTTATTCCTGATAATGATTCTATTTTTGTTGTTACTTCGTCAAAGTTAATCTCTATAATCTTCATACCTTGGTTTCGGAAGCGAAGATTTACAGAAAAAAACCCTTAATTTTTCTGCAGCCCAAACTTGGGCCTGTTGATCTCGTCGATCACCGCTTCCATATCCCTGAAGACGATCAGGTGATTTTTGAAGATGCCCTTCTTCAGTTGAATGTTCAGACCTTCTCTGCCCGGCGGACATTTTCCCCACCTGATCATATTCCAGGAAATTTTGCCTCCCGAATAGGTCGTTCTTTTGATGCTCCTGATGTTTTCAAATGGGAAAACGATCTTTATACTTTCCCACAGAAATGAGACCAGAATTCCTTTTGGTACGATCCGGCTCCTGTAGCCGAAAATGTGTTTGATATTTGTGTCGGGAAAAATCATGATACTAGTAGTGTAATTAAAATCCAAATTGTATGTAATCAGGTCAAAGATGCGATCATTGACCTGTCTCAGAGCACCAGCAGGTGTGAAACGTATATTTCGTTACCTGCATGAACACGAATGAATACCAATCCCTTTTCAATACCTGAAACAGGTATCTCCGCTGATTTGTGATGATCAACCTGTATTGAACGGATTATTTTTCCTTCCGTACTAATGATCTCTATTTTGTCAATGTCCCTTTCCGCTTTGACCGTAAACCTGTCAATTGCAGGATTGGGAAAAAGGAACATCTTTCTTTTGGCATCAGCCGGTATTTCCGTTCCTGTAATATGCCTGTATTCATAAGCGCCTGCGTCGTAATCTTCTCCTTCAGGCCTGGGATACCCATCAAGGTCATAGAGCGGGGCCGACTCGCCGGTTCCGTTGTCCCTGGCATCGGCATTTTCCAGCAGGTGGTAGTCATTGTTTTCCGGATCCCTGAAATTTTGTCCGGGAGCAGAAACAATGGAATGCAGGTCAAGCCCGAATTCACTTTGCCACTCGGACAGTGTCATCCCGGTATCGCCCCAGTCCGGGCTCAGCCGGTCGACCATGACATTGTAGTCGCTTACCGTTCCCGGAAAACTGCTTTCATCCAGGCTCAGTCCGCCACGGAACGAATGATAGGAGAACAGGATATTGTTACGGATCGTATTTTCCGTACTTCCGGAATTAATATTGATCGCCCAGCGTCCGTCGGAAGGCATGACAATGGTGTTGTTCACCACGGTATTGCCGGTCGATCCTTCGGCGCCGTCAATTTTATACAGAGAAATGCCGCTTGCATGGTTGTTGTACAGCAGGTTGTTTTTGATCACGGAATTCTGCACTCCGTCGCAATTGATCCCGGAACCTCCTCCGCGGCCGTTGTCGTAAATGATATTGGCGGCTATGGTCGCATTGCTGATGATGCCGTCACCGCCCATGCTGATATCGCCGTTCATGTGAATGCCGTTCCCGTGGTTGCTGAAACAGATATTTCCCCTGATGACAGGATTATCGGCACTGTTGCTGTGGTATATCCCATGTTCGTCGACGGAGAACGAACAACTGTTGTTCTCGATGGTGACCGATTCGCTGAAACCGGTGAAGATGCCCCATGTCCCCATTCCTGTTATGGTATTGTTCCTGATGACTGCGCCGGTATTGACAACCGAACGGATACCCGCTCTTTCTATGGTGCCATGGTCATTTGTTATGGTAAATCCGTCAATTACGACGTAGCTGGCTCCTTCGAGGTTTATGGCATCATCCGTTGTCTGATTTTTTGTCGTGATAACAGCGCCTTCCGTGGCTTTGAATACGATCGGGTCATCAGCCGTGCCGCTGACATCCGTATAGAAACCGGAATAGTCGCCGGATTGTACGATCACTGTATCCCCAGGCCCGGTATGATCTGCTGCATACTGCAATGTCTGCCATGGTTCCGGCTGACTTCCGTTGTGGGAATTATCTCCTGAACCGGATACATAAAAAGTCTCTGATCTTGCAGAGAGAGAACAGAAAAGGGTGAGAAAAAAAATGAAAGATAGTCTCATTTTGGTCAGTTTGGTTAGTCAATAGTTTTGTAACCGTTTATTCGTTGAAAAATTGCCCGGAAAGGATCTCTCCTTTAACTTATATCATACGAAATCCGGACTTGTTTTGTTTCTGTTCTTTCTGACTTGTGGTGCCGGAATTTTTTGTCTGAGGCAGGATGTTTCGGTATCTGTTTTCAGATCAGGGAATTCCGGAATATTGGCGGAAGGGATCTTTTTGTCAATAAACAACAAAGAGGCTTCAGGGCCGGTGTAATGAGAGGTTTTTTACCTGCTTTGTACTGACTTACGGTACTACCGGCTGCAAAAAATCATTCCATCGTTTGTATTCCCTGTTTTTCCATTTACCGGAGTGAAACACATAGCTAACTATTAGGGGTATAACAGTTGTAGCTTCCGCATAGACCATTTGCTCGTCAACAACATCTACTTTACCCCAGGAAGAAGCTTCCAGAAGGGTTGAGGAAGAACAGGCGCCATCCCGTACGTCTGCAACGGTCACCTGTATGGCATATCGATGCATCGGTACTTCTTTTCCCAGAATTTCGGCACAGACTACCGTATCCTGGGCAAAATTTTTCGGCACACCGCCTCCTACCATAAACAAACCCGACGTCGGGGCATTCATTTTTATTTTTGTCAGTTCGAGAAAGTCTTTTACGGAATCAATTGACACATGTTTTTCCGGATTTTCCCACTGGTGTTTCACCAGTCCGAAGCCTGCGCTGCTGTCCGAGAATGCAGGGCAAAAGATAGGGACCCCTGTTTCATAGGCCACCTGTATCAGGCTGTCTTTTTTCACCGATCTTTCCGCGAGGTATTTACCCAATTCATTGATGAATTCCCTTGATGAGTAGGGGCGGGGATCCAGTTTGTCCGCCACCTCTTTTATGGTCATGTCGCATGCCTGCAGTTGTTCTTCGTCAATGAAAGTATCGTAGATCCTGTCGATGTACAATTTTCTCAACTCAGTATCGGGGATATCGGTCCGGCCGATATAATGCTTAAAACCAAGTGCTTCGAAAAAATCCATATCAATGACGGAAGCTCCGGTGGCGACCACGGCATCGATCATTTTGCTGCGGATCATTTCGACGTATACCTGCATGCATCCTCCGGCACTGGTACTCCCTGCCAGTGTAAGTATGTTCGTACAGGCTTTGTTTTCGGTCATTTTCATGAAAATATCCGCTGCCCGGGCTGTGTCCCGTGAAGTGAAAGACATCTTTTTCATGGATTCAATGATCGGCGTGGAATCGAACGAGGTTATATCGATGTGTTTTATTGTATCTTTCAGCAGATCAGACTTTTTCATCATTATCAGTTTAATATAAATCCACAATTCACAAATCACAAATCACAATTCAGAACTTTAAACTTTGAACTCCCCCCCCCGGGTTAAATTTCAGGCTCAGCAATTGATAGACCAGCTTTGCTGCCAGAAAATCCGGAGCTTTGCCGGCTGCATCCGGACACAGTTCCACCACATCGAATCCGGCGATCGTATGGTTTTGACCGATCAGCCTGAGTAGTTCCATCACTTCATGGTAATACAAGCCGTCCGGTTCGGGAGTGCCTGTTGACGGCATAATGGAAGGATCAAGCACATCAAGATCGATTGTGACATAGACATGATCCGAAAGTTGATCCGAAACCTGCTGCATCCACTTTTTGTCTTCTCTGATCTGTGTTCTGAAGAACACGCGCTCTGTATCCATAGCCGGTCTTTCTTCTATGTCCATGCTCCTGATCCCGACCTGGGTTATTGGTGCAAGCTCTTTTGCCCTGGCCATTACACATGCGTGGTTGTACCCCGATCCTTCATATTCATTGCGAAGATCGGAATGAGCATCCATCTGAAGAATGGACAGATCGTCGAAGCGGCGTGCAAAAGCCCTGAATGCGCCGATGCTCACAGAATGTTCTCCGCCGAGCAGCACAGGAAATTTCCCGTCACCGAGTAATGAAGAAACCCTTGTTTCCACCTTATCCGCAAGCAATTCGGGTTTCCCTTTATGGTCGATTGCCTGTGCCGTATGGATCCCTTTTCTGTAGACCTCAAAACCGGTATCTATATCAAACAGCTCCATGTTGGCCGAAGCCTCCAGAATTGCTTCCGGCCCCTTGTCAGCACCTTTGATCCATGTGGAGGTACCGTCGTAAGGAACAGGGAGGATAACAATTGCAGAATGATCGTACAGAGTGTACTTTTTTTCCAGTCCGCCGTAATGCATTCTTTGGTCTTATTCTTGAATTGGATAAATATAATTCGTGAAACAGAGGGCCACCAGGGCCGTACCGAATTTCTTAGCCGGTATAAAGCTTTCTTTCAAAAGGGTGATGTCGTTCAGCGAATAATCCTCTTCAAAGCCATTGTAATATAGCTCATTAAGGCTTGCTTTCAGCAATTCTTCCAATTGTTTTTCAGTGTAGTTCCCATTGTGTTCACAAACAAGGCCGCCGAATCTTTCTTCTGTGATCCTGTCATAAAGCCAGCCATAGATGATCCCTGCCGATACACGCTCACCTGCATTGCCGTTGGCAACAGCCATAATGCTTTCCATAACCGCTCCATGTGTATAATCAGCGGGTTGTTCAACAAGATTTGCAATGGAAGGAAGAATGGAAGAGTAGGTCATGATATTTGCCCTTTCAATGCCTGCGGCTTTCAGGGCCAGATGATAAGAACCGGCATGTATGGTAATATCGCTTTCTCCGGTTCCCTTAGTAATAAAGTAATCTTTCGGGATTCGATTACCAATAACCAGACCCTTGTGGGGGTTATTTACCTCGCGAGAACGATCGCAAAGCAAATTACTAACAGTTAGATTATTCATTTCAGATACAGCTACATAGATTAGTAAATTTTATGTTTAAAAAAGCGAGCAAATGTAAAATAAATATTTCTTAATTAGGACAAAAAAATTCATATTATTCCTGCTCCTGCGAGGCTTATACGGAAAAATGATCCTTAAGTTTTTTATTTATAGAGAAATAAGTTATAACAAAATACTGTGATTTTAATCAAAAAATTTTACCTGAATTTTTCCAAAAGGATGTTTTTTCGTGAAGAAGAAACATCAATGGCTGTTCCGTCGGATAAAATAACCTGGCCTCCCTTTCCTTTTTTATAGCGTTTGATGTATTGGAGATTCACGAGATGCGATTTGTGAACCCTTATGAAGTCGAGATCGGACAGAAGTTCATCATAAAATTTCAGGGTCCTGCATATCATTTGTTTTGATCCGTCAGAGAGGTAGAATTCGGTGAAATTGTCGTTGGCCCTGCAGTGCAATATATCTTTCACGGTGACTACCTCAAACCCGTCAAGCAAAGGAAGAATGATCTTCTGCAGTTGTTTGTTCTCAATTTTTATGTTGTCGATCAATACTTTTGTTCGCAGCGCATGTTCTTTTGATTCTTTTTTTTCCGCAACCATATCCACGGCCTTTACCAGTTCATCGATATCAATGGGCTTCAGAATATAATACGATGCGCTGAAATTCAGGGCTTTCATTGCATAATGATCGAAAGCAGTAACAAATATGGTCTCGAAAGTCTTCTCTTCCACCTGGTCAAGGAGGTCGAATGCATTACCGTAAGGCATTTCCACATCGAGAAAAACCAGGTCGGGGCTGTGTTTTTTGATAGCTTCAAGGCCTGTTTTTACGGATTCGGCTTCCTCTGCAATATGGACCTGTTTGCAGTACTTGTTTATATAGTTTCGCAGGGTTTCCCTGCTTGCAGGTTCGTCTTCAACGATAATAGCTTTGAGCATATTCAGTTCATTTAAGGATCCGTTTGATAAATTTCATGCTGTTCTCAGCGGATTTTTCCGCCGTCGGAAACCGGGATATTGATTCTTACGATGGTTCCCGTTCCCTTATCCTTATCCAGGTCTTCAATGGTAACCGTAAAGCGTGTTTTATACATTTCATTGATGATCTTTAACCTGTTTTCCGTATTCTTCAGCCCGGTGGCATTGCCTGCCTTCTGATGTTTTGTTTTCATTTCCCGAGATTTTTTTCTGCCAATGCCGTTATCGGTCACCACTGCATTTATACTGTCACCTTCTTTTGATATCTTCACTTTCAGGAATCCTTTGTCCTCTTTATACCTTAATCCGTGCCATATGGCATTTTCGATGTAAGGCTGAATGAGCATGGGTGGGATCTCAATATCCGATTGGTCAATGGATCCGTCTATATCCATATCATAATCGAACTTATCCTGAAAACGAAAATGTTCCAGCTTCAGGTACAGTTTCAGAACCCCGATCTCCGAGACAACAGGCACAAAATCGTGTTTTGAATTTTCCAGTACCGCCCTCATCAGGGATGAAAAGTCGGAAAGGTACTTGTTGGCTTTGCGTTCGTCATTCTG
>JASFVU010000273.1:0-5021 GCA_050049665.1 Bacteroidales bacterium
TGTTGAGTATTTTCCTGAGCCCTTTCGCATTCGCCGTTCTTTGGCCGTTATTGCCTCTGAATACTTTGGCCGTTATCATGGGCGTGAGGGTGAGAGCGATGAGCAAAGAAATGCTGAGCGTAATAATAATGGTTACCGGCAAGCTTCTGATAAACAGTCCGGCCTGATAGGGCATCATCGCAATCGGGACAAAAGCCAAAACGGTTGTGAGAGTGGCGCTGATCACCGGCCAGCCGATCTCCCGAGCTGCTTCGATCGATGCTTCGCAGGGCGTTAACCCTTTTGAAATGTACCGGTTGATGTTTTCCACCATAACAATGGAATTATCAACCAGGAGACCCAGAGCAACTACCAAAGCAGCAATGGATATCTGCTGCAGACCGTATCCAATAAAATCAACAATGCTTAACCCGATCAGAATGGATAACGGAATAGCAATGATCACAACAAGAGAGGACCTGATCCCCAATGCAAAAAGAATGATCAACCCCACCAATATGATCCCCTGGATCAGGTTCCACATAAATCCGCTGATCCGGTTCCTGACTCCTATGGTCTGATCAAAAACATACTCCAGCCTGTAATTCTGATCAAGCGAAGAAGTAAACGCACTGATCTTTAATTTCACTCCTTCTGCGACATCCATCACATTCAATCCTTCTTTTTGCTTGACGGTAACAAAAATAGCTTTCTGGCTGCTTCCCGATCCCGATGACGGATATCGTACAAAATAATTAATATCCTCATGGGCAAAACCAACATCTGCAATGTTTTCAAGGTAAATTAATTTTCCATTGTATGAGTTCACGACAGATCTCCGGATCTGTTCCAGTTCGCTGTATGCCCCACTTGTTTTCACGGCAAACACATGATCTCCCAGCTTCATTTTCCCGCCCGGAATATTTGCATTGTTGCTGTTAATGGCATTGATCACCTCTTCCAGGCCAATGTTCATGGCCGCCATTTTTTCCATATCAAGGGATATCCTTACTTCCTGATCGGGACAAGCTATGATTTCCGCTTTTTTTACTCCGGAAACCTTCTCTATGTCCTTTTTCAAAATCTCAGCCTGGTTCTCAAGTTCCCTGTAAGAAGCTTTATCAGAGATCAGGGCCAACTGAAGCATGGCCACATCCGTTGAATTATACTGTGTCATCTTCAGGTCGAATATTTCCTGGGGCAATTCACGGCGAATGCTGTTCACTTTTTGAACCACCTCTTCGTATTTTTCATCCGCATCGGCGTCAAAATCAAATTCTACTGCTACCGATACAACACCGTCAAACACGGTTGTATTGATCTTCTTTATATCATCCAGTTCGTTTATGGCTTCTTCAATGGGAAGGGCCACCAACTCCTCCATATCAACCGGATTTGCACCCGGATAAATTACCAGTATCGAAACTCCGGGGATGACGATCTCCGGATTTTCAGTTCTGGGCATGGTCAGGTAGCTCTGAACACCGGCGAACAATAACAGGACAAAAACAATCAGTGTAAACTGGTAATTGTCGATTGCGATTTTTGATAACTTCATAAACCTTTGTTAATCAATGATCTCTATTTTCATCTCATGCTCCAGAAAACCGGCTCCTTCTGCGATTACGGAATCATTCATATGAATGCCAGTACCAAGAAAAACAAGGCTGTCGGAGATATGCATGATCTCTACTTTCCGCTTTTCAAAGCCAAATCCTTTTACCAGATAAACATACCCTGTCATTCCATTTGCCTCATGTATATTATGCACGGGAAGTACAATATATTCATGTTTCACGGAAGGAATAATGACTGCCTTTCCGATCAATCCGTTAACAAAATCCGGTTGTGCTTCTGTTAGCCGAAGCTCTACTTCATAGGTCCCAGTGTACGGATCGGAAGCCGTGGCAATCTCGGAAACGACACTTTTATAAACGATCCCCGGAAATGCATCGAATTGTATTTTTGCAGAATCAGCCAGATTGATCTTCACCACATTAACATCTGCCAGGGCTACTCTTAACACCCAGTCTCCTTCTTCTGAAGCAAATAAAAACAAAGGGGAGCCTGCTCCGACGATTTCATTATCCTCCGCCAGTTTTTTCAGGATTTTCCCATCAGAAGGTGCTTCAATGACCGAATATTTTCTGTTGAATTGCGCGATGCGAAGATTCGATCGGGCAATTTCAAGGGCTGTTTGTGCATTTTGTAATTCCTCTAGTGTGGCAACACTGTCGTTATACAGATTTCTCGCTCTCATAAGATCACGTTCTGCTTTTTCTTCTGCCAGTCTGGCCTGATTCAAATGAGCCTCGATCTCCGAAAGGTTCAGTTTCGCCAGAACCCGACCCTTTTTAACCGTTTGCCCTTCATCGGCATAAATTTTGTCTATAATCCCTCCCGTTTTAAAGCTTAACTTCATTTCCGACTTTGAAGATAATGTTCCTGAGGTTCTTATCGGAAACGATATTTTTATCTTTTCGGGTCTTGTTACTTTTACAGATATCCTGTCCGTAGGAGCAGAGCCTGTTTCCGGGTGCCGGCACGTAACTGTCAGGAAGACCAGAATCAGAAAAAGGACATAAAATGCCGCAGTTTTTATTTTATTTAGTAATTTAAATAACATGCTATATTTATTTAATTATCTGTTAGTTAATTATTCGATCGCCCACTACTCTTTCAAATTCTGCTTCTTTTATTTTATATTCAAATACGGCTATGATCAGATTTTGCTTACTACGGGTCATAGTGGTGCGGGCATCCGTATATTCAATCAGCTTAGCCTGTCCGATCCGGTATTTTTCTTCCGTCACCTGAAAGGCATTTTCCGAAGCTTTCACCTGTGTACGGGCTGCATCAATGGCTTTGATGGCTGCCTTCAGCTCATAATACGCTGTAATTACCTGCAATTCAATTTGCTTTGTAAGCTCTTGCTTTTGCAACTCAATCTGTTCACCGGCAATTCTGGCATGCTGTACCTCAGCCCTGTTCTTAAATCCCTGGAACAGATCCCAGCGCAAAACTACGGAAGCCAGCAAAAAATCGTCTTCGCCGGTGAAAGAATATTCCTCTCCCTGGTAACCATAATCCAGGGCGAGGAACAGGTTCGGATAGTTTGAAGACCTTGCCAGCTTTGTGTATTTTTCGTTAATTACCGAGTATGACTGCAGTTTATCCAGCTCTTCCCTTGTATTAAGCCCGTTTGTGATCCCCTGCTCAACAGACAACGGAATGGCTAATTCCGGAATTTGATCTGTTTTATCGTACTTTATTTCCGAATCAAGCGGTTTATTCAGCAAAAAATTAAAATAGGATCTTGCCGCCATGTTTTCTTTTTCAGCCTCAGCCCTTCCAAGGTAAACATTTTGCAATTCTGCTTCGGAACGGTAAACCACATCCTTTGTTACCTTGTCATTTTCATACAGGCTTTTTGATACACGAAGGTTTTCCTGCAACAATGTTTCCGTTTCGTCTACCAGTTTTACCAGGTATTCTGTCATAAGGTAAGCATAATAGGCTGATTTGATTTCTTTGATCAATTCCCGTTTGTAGATGTTTACGTTTGCTGTCTCAATCAATGTTTGTTCCTTTCTGATCTGGTAGTTGTAGATCACCCTGGGATTGTACACAGGCTGAACCAGACTTAGCTTGGTTTCGTGTTCCGTGGGACGATAGAAATAAAAATTATCATCAATGGGTTCAAATACATCATCCTGCAACAATTGATTCAATGTTAAGTAAACCGGATTGATCATGTCGCCAACAGGGATCGTTCTGCCTCCCCTGGAAACCGTATACCTTGCATTCAAACTCACATCGGGATAGAAGAGCCCTTTTGCCGATCTCAGGGACTGAAGACTCTTTGAATAATCAGCCTGTATTTTTCTGAGTGCCAGGTTGCTTTGTAAACCTTCCTGTATATACGACTCGATATACTGTTCCTGAGCGTTCAGATTCAGACTGATACCAAGAAATAAATACACCGGTATAAACTTAATTGCTGCCATTTGCCAGTATCCCGTTTAAAGCGATTTTAATATGACTCTCAATTATATCTTCCCTGGAAACACCGATGAGCTCAAAAAGGTCTCTTTTCAGGGTGATGATCTGCAAAACACCCATGAGCTGCGCCCAAAGTGTGCTGCTTAAAGCGTTTTCAGAAATATCATTCCGTATCAGTCCTTCCGCCATTCCCTGTTCCACGTATTTTGTCACCAGATGGATGGGGGAATCATGAATAAAAGTATGCCTGATCTGTTCATGGTTGAGGTTCAGGTTATTCAGGTCACATGCCTGGAAAAACAAGATGGAATGAGCCGCTTCATGTTCTTCATCAAAGTGTTGTGCAAAGATCCTGGCCATGATCTGTAAGTTCTCTACGGCATTTTTCCTGTCATCCAGAGCCTGCATCATATCTTCCGTAACCCTTAGCATATGTTTTTGCGCTATTTCCCAGTGGATCTCTTCTTTGCTCTTAAAATAAAGATACAATGTGCCCTTACTTAACTCGGCCTCTTCCGCAACATCATCCATGGTGGAATGATCAATCCCTTTGGTAAAGAATACCTTTTCGGCAGCTCTCAGGATCTCTTGCCTCCTTCGTTGTTTTTCTCTCTCCTTTCTTTCTGTTATCCCCATTTTTACTTTATTATAAATAATGACTGTTAGTCATTTTTTTTGCTAAAGTATATTATTCCTCTTGAGAAATCAAAAAGAAATGATTAATTTTTTCGGAAATCATGTGAAAACATACATAAAGATTAGTGACTTATAATTGAAATAGCATATTTCTTCAAGAATCTTGTAGAAGTAACCATAGATTCTCTAAATACATTGATGCTTTTTCGTTAACGAATTGGAAAAAAACTGATCAATAATTTCCTGTTTTCTTATAAATCAATCACCTTCTTTCATTTCGCTGGAAAAAATTAACTGAAGTATTGGATGACTCAAAAAAGTATATTAATTTACCTAACGGAATAGATGTAAAGTATTTTTAAAGTAAATGCCTAAATACCATGCTTTTAAATCTATGTTATTTG
>JASFVU010000005.1:0-16066 GCA_050049665.1 Bacteroidales bacterium
CGGATCTTAAGGTTTTCCAGTATTCCAGTTTTTTGTCCCATTCTTTTCCTTCCGGAGCAAACTCTCTTCCCCTGATATATTCAAAAGTAGTCTCGTCCGGGGCGATGTGACCTCCCCTGGCTCCCATCTCAATGCTCATATTGCAGATCGTCATACGTCCTTCCATACTCAGACTGCGAATGGCAGACCCGGCAAATTCAACAAAATATCCGGTTCCTCCACTGGTAGATACTTTCGAGATAATATACAGAATTATATCCTTGGCCATCACTCCTTTTTTCAATTCACCTTCAACGCTGATCCGCATCTTTTTTGGTTTTGGCTGCAAAATACATTGCGAGGCCAGAACCATCTCAACTTCACTGGTGCCAATACCAAAGGCCACGCTTCCAAAAGCTCCGTGGGTGGAAGTATGGGAATCACCACAGACGATTGTCATCCCGGGTTGGGTCAGACCCAGTTCAGGTCCGATCACATGTACGATCCCCTGGTACGGGTGATTCAATCCGTAATGATGAATTCCATGTTTCCTGGTATTTTCTTTCAGCTTCTCCACCTGAGTTCGCGAAAGCTTGTCCTGTATAGGTGCATCCTGATTCACTGTAGGAACATTATGATCGGGAGTCGCTACCGTATTCTGAGGACGAAAAACGGTTATTCCCCTTCGGTCCAGTCCGCCAAAAGCCTGGGGGCTGGTCACCTCGTGAATCAAATGGCGATCAATGTATAAAACGCTCGGACCTCCGTCGATTTGTGTAACGACGTGAGAGTCCCATACTTTATCAAACAATGTTTTTCCCAATTTCTGAAATTTTATCGTTAAACAATTTTGTTAATTGCATCCAGGAAGGCCTCAACAGTGGCTGTAATAATATCTGTGTGGCCCGCAAAGCCATAATAAATTGCCCCTTTGTTCTCGACCTGAATATGTACCTTCCCCAGATCATCAGAACCACGTGTGATAGCCTGTACAAGGAATTCTTCCAGGCGAACCTTATGACGAACCAGGCTTTTAACAGCGGTTAAGGCAGCATCCACCGGACCGTTCCCGGATTCTGTCGCAGTGAACAATTCCCCTCCGATATTCAGTGTTACCGTAGCCATCGGAATGGTTGACTTCCCCGCAAGTACCTGCAGATGTTCAAGTTTTACCTTTCCGCCGTTTTCACCGTTATCCTTTTTTCCAACCAAAACAATCAGATCTTCGTCTCTGATATCCTTTTTCTTGTCAGCCGCCATAAGAAATTTCTCATACACTTTATCCATTTCTTTCTGTTTAACGTCATATCCCAGTAAGCTCAACCTGTGCTTTAAAGCAGCCCTTCCGCTGCGGGCGGTCAAAGAAATGCTTGATTCACTGATGCCGACATCTACCGGATCAATGATCTCATAATTTTCGCGCTTTTTTAGAACACCATCCTGGTGTATCCCCGAAGAATGCGCAAATGCATTACGTCCGACAATGGCTTTATTTGGCTGAACAGGCATATTCATCAATGAAGATACGAGGCGGCTGGTCTTGTATATGTTCTTCGAATTAATACCGGTCTCTATTCCGATGTGTTTCCTGCTTTTCAGTATCATCACCACTTCCTCGAGGGAAGTATTCCCGGCACGTTCCCCAATACCGTTTATGGTAACCTCTGCCTGGCGTGCCCCGTTCATAATGCCTGCCATTGTATTGGCAGTTGCCATTCCCAGGTCGTTATGACAGTGAGTCGATATAATGGCCTTATCAATATTCCTGACATTCTCTTTCAGGTACCTGATCTTTTCTCCGAACTCCTGAGGAAGTGTATAGCCGGTCGTATCAGGAATATTAAGGACGGTAGCACCGGCTGCTACAACCGCTTCGATAACCCGTGCAAGATATTCATTCTCCGTTCGTCCGGCATCCTCGGCATAGAATTCGACATCTTCAACAAACTTCTTTGCATACTTCACGGCTGCAACAGCGCGTTCAACGATTTCATCTTCATTCGAATTAAGCTTGTACTTAATATGGTAAGGAGAAGTGCCTATCCCGGTATGGATCCGTTTTTTCCTGGCATATTTCAGTGAGTCTGCCGCCACTTCAATATCCTTTTGTATTGCGCGCGTAAGTGCACAAATGACAGGCTTTTTAACGGCTCTTGATATTTCCACAACCGATTTAAAGTCTCCCGGACTTGAAATGGGAAATCCAGCCTCGATGATATCCACTCCCAGGGCTTCGAGAGCTTTTGCCACCTCGATCTTTTCAACCGTATTTAACTGACATCCCGGAACCTGTTCTCCATCACGCAGTGTGGTATCGAATATATATAATTTTTCGTTCATGATCTTTTTAATTGTATTTGTACTTTGTCTTTTTATTTACCGTATATAAACAATTTATTCAGATAGTATTTTGAGGTCTGTTTCAACCCGGTTGCTTTATTTCCCCCGCAGGGGAGTAGCAAAGTATCAAACACATTCACTAATTCTTCCGGATATTTTTTCATTTCGATCTTTATAAAAAGTGAAGGCCATCCTCGCATTGAGAATGGCCCTCTTATGTTTTCAATCTATAAACACACCATTCTCACATTGGTATTATAAGAATACCAAGAAGAATGATAATGAGTATAGAAGTATTAAATTTCATTTCTCTTTAATTATTACGGCACAAATTTATTGATAAAAATCATTATTTTAAAACATACATTAAAAAAAACTTTCAATGAATCATATAACTAATTGATAAATAGCATGTAATAGATGAGTAAAAAATCATTCCATCGCAGCCAATACTTCTTCGGTAAGTTCGAGATTATGATAAACATTCTGAACATCATCAATGTCCTCAAATTCTTCGATCATTTTTAATACTTTTCTTGCTTCCTCTGTCGAAAGGGACTTCGTATCGTTAGGAACTCTCTGAAGCTGAGCATTTTCTACCTCAACACCCATTTCATCAAGCTTTTTCTGAACACTGCCAAAATCTTCTATTGCAGTGGTGATAATAAAAACATCATCTTCGATCTCAAACTCTTCAACACCTGCATCAATGATCTCAAGTTGAAACTCATCCGGGTCGAGATCGCCCTTTTTAATGGTGAACACACCCTTATGATCAAAAATAAAACTCAAAGACCCGTTGGTCCCTAGGTTCCCGTTTTTTTTGTTAAATACCGACCTGACCATACTGACTGTTCTTTGATTATTGTCCGTAAGGCATTCAATAAAAACAGCAACACCATGGGGAGCATATCCTTCAAAAGTAACCTCCTGCAGATTTTCACCTTCTTTATCAGCTTTGCTGATTGCGCGTTCTATATTTTCCTTGGGCATGTTTACGCCTTTGGCATTCTGGATCGCCAGCCGCAAACGTGGATTTGCCTCAGCGTCCGCCCCGCCTTCTTTAACTGCAATAGAAATTTCTTTCACTATACGCGAAAAGGCTTTCCCTTTTTTCGCGTCTATCGCTCCCTTCTTGCGTTTAATGGTTGACCACTTACTATGTCCTGACATACAATATCATTTTAAAATAGACAGCATAAAAATAAATATTTCCCGGCAACCTTAAAAATGGAAAATAAACAGAGTCGATTCCGTTAGCATAAATTCTGTTATTTATACATAGACTGAATCTGTCCTTTGCTAAATGACCTGTTAAAAAAACAATGTCATTTTTCCTGAACAAAAGTACAGGTATGTTCCAAAAGTACGTTGAAACATTGCTCATCCGGACTTCAGAATGCCTGCGGGAAACCAATAATGTTTAAAGGATTAATTTATAATTCCGGAAAGCTCTTCAATTTCTTCCGGAGTCGAAATTCCGATCAACCTCTCATCATCAAATTTTGTTATCTGGTTGCGAAGTTCATCATCGACATTGATCAATACCAGTTTGATGCCGATGTTTGATGCAATTGAACAAAGTAGTTTCAACGTTTCAATTGCTCCGGGATTAATTAGCCTGACACCAACCATGTTGATAACAACTTTGTTGCATGACTGCTTCATGGACTGAAGAACAAGCTTTCGTAATTTTTCGATGTAAATGAAATTTATTCTGCGAATATTATACGCTGTTATTATAACCACCTGGTTAAAATACTCTACTGAAAACATGGCAAAGCGGATAATTGGTACGGGGTCCAAATATAGTACGATTATCACGAAATCATAACCTATTAAGAATTACTTGTTAACACGGATACGTTAATAACCCATGAAGAAGAATGACAAAGATCAGACAACCCCGGAAGATCAATCCAGCAATTTAAAGCCTTTCCCATGAATATTGATAATTTCAACAGAGGGATCTTCTTTCAGGTATTTCCGGAGTTTGGCTATATACACATCCATGCTCCTGGCATTGAAATAATTATCGTCGATCCAGATCGATTTCAATGCAAAGTTCCTTTCCAGAACGGAATTCTTATTCAGGCACAGCAAACGCAACAGCTCTGATTCTTTTGTGGTAAGTTTAACAGTCTTATTGTTTATTGTCAGCAATTGTTTGTCTGTTTCAAAATGATATTTCCCGATGGTAAATTCTTTTTGTGTATTGTACTTATCATGCCGGCCGGTACGCCTTAATATCGCTTCAATTCTGTACAACAATTCTTCCATGCTGAACGGTTTCGTAATATAATCGTCACATCCGGCCTGGAATCCTTCCAGTATGTCTTCCTTCTGAGATTTTGCCGTAAGAAAGATAATTGGAATCTCGGCATTGGTCATTCTTATCTCTTTGGCAAGTGTATAGCCGTCTTTAACAGGCATCATAATATCAAGGACACAAAGATCATAGGTGTTTTTCACAAACTTTTTATAGGCTTCTTCTCCATTCAGACACCAGTCCGTTTCATATTTTTTTGCAATGAGGTATTCTCTGAGCAGGGAACCCAGATTTTCATCATCTTCTGCCAAAAGAATTTTAATTTCATTCATTTTAATTGATTTTTAAAGGAATACTAACCTCGAATACCGTACCTTCATCTGGTTCCGACTCTACGGAAATAGTTCCGCCATGTTCCTGAATAATTTTTTTTACGTAGCTTAATCCCAATCCAAAACCTTTTACATTGTGGACATTTCCGGTCGAAACACGGTAAAATTTATCAAATATTTTTCGTTGATTAGCCTTGCTGATCCCGATACCGTTATCCCTGACAACGACTAGCAATTTCTGATCGATATTTCTGGTTTCAACAAATATTTCAGGGTTCTCAGGAGTATACTTAACTGCGTTATCCAGCAGATTTGACAGCATATTGGCAATATGGCCCGGATCGGCAAATATCAGGTCATTATCTGCATGAAGCGACGGGATCAACATCCCTTGTTTTGAGTCAATCTGGATCATAAATGTTGCCGTAACAGATTCTATTATCTCATGCATGTGCACTTCTTCAAACTGCAGCTTTAGCTTCCCCTGATCAAATTTTGCCATTTGAAGAACCCTTTCGACCTGATAACCAAGCCGTTTACTTTCTTCTTTAATGATATCAGAAATCCGGTTGTAATTTTTTTCAGCCACCGGGATCGAGTTGTCGCTCAGCATCTGAGATGCAAGGGATATAGTGGATATTGGTGTTTTCAACTCATGGGTCATGTTATTTACAAAATCGCTTTTCATTTCGGAAAGCCTTTTTTGTTTCAGAATGACGTGTAATACAAAAGAAAAGGTAATAACAAGGAAGATAGTGAGCAGTGAAGACGATACTCCCATAAATCCGAGTGACCCTATGATAAAATTTCTTCTGCTTGGAAAATAAACATTCAGGTAGTTTGAATTATCAAAAAAATCACCGGGAAATAACTGAACGGAATAAAATTTCACCTTTTTGTCGGGCTTAAAGGCTTCTGACCTTAATACAATATTATTTCTCCTGTTGGTAACGGCATATTCATATTGAATATCAATATCGTAATTGTTAAATACCTTTTTCAGAGACGACTGGATCAATCCCGGAGCAACTCTGTCCTCAATGGCTGGCGAGGTGGTAAACATCCTGGAAATCACCTGATTAATCAGGTTTTGCCTTTTGGTTATCTTATTCTGAAACTTCTGGTCGGTAAATTCTCCTGAAAAATTCCGGCCGGGATCATCTGTGGATAAAGAAATGTTTGTTTTTATCTGTCCGTTTTCTGAGGTATGTGAAATTCTGAACTTTTGCGAAAGTACCAATCCACTGCCGGTATCGATCTCATAATGGATTATAGTGTCGAAATTAAATTCTTCAACAGGCGTTGAAAACGTAGTGTCCATGTTTATCGACGGGGCTTCAAAAATATAATTCATGGTTTCATTCCGCTCAATGGCTAAAACAGCCTCGGAAAGGGCTTTTTGAATCAATTGATCAAAATGTTTTTCTTTTACCTTATATGCATTACGTATCCAGAATGACTGCAGAACGATAAGGCTTATGAGTGCAATACTCATAAAGACAGAGGCAATAATAATTAACTTCTTACTCATACTTCAGCAAAGATACTTAGCTATCCTGTTTAAAATTAAACCTTTAACAAACTTTAACAATCCTTTTCAAAACTTAACTATAGTATGATTTACTTTTGTTTCGAGGTTAAAAAAAACACGAATAACAAAAAAAAATATTCTCTAAGGCAACTTTTAATAAAATTTTTCGTCTAATAGGTAGATAAGTTTAATTGAGTATAAATGAAAACAAAATAAATTAGGTTTCTGATTCTTTTCATAGGTAAAAATGGGTTAGGGTTAACGAAAAGGAGGTTTTGGCCTCCTTTTTCTTTTCATTCCAATGAATTACCCCGGGGCAGAGCCCACGGGGTATCAAATGGAATCCTTTGTTTCCGACCCGGAGGGTCGGGGAATTAAACCACAACCTTCTCGTCCGCCGAAGCCCCGAGACCTCGGGGCGAAGGAGGATTAAATGACCGGCATCCGTAATCAAAACTGTATCCTTACTCCCACTCCTGCCGGATCTCCGGAATTACGGTAAATCTTCCGCCCGGTTTGTCAGATAGCACATAAAACATCGGAGAACAATATAATAAGAAACATCCGGATAAAGGTCAGAACTTCAATTTATTAAAAGATCTTATCTTGCCGGGATCGATAGGTATTACGGCCGAAATTTCAGGTTGTTTCTTTAATTTCAGAATAAACAGGTCCAGATCAGCGATACCGGATTCGGATATTATAAGAAATAGATAATCTACTTTGTTTAATTCAGGCAATAAATAACTACCATTATCCCTGTTGATTATAAAATAAAATTTATCGGCATAATGGTCTCTCTCAAAAAAATAGTTCCTGAAATTCCAGGAAGTATCCTTCCTCTGAACAATCAGATCTTCAGCAAGAGAAAGATCGATACCGAAAGTCTGATTAATGATAAAACAAATACGTATATCCGATTCACTGGAAGCTATGGAATACAGATTGATATGATCTTGTGAAATGTTATTCTCTACTTTGAGTCGTTTTTTTTTCACCTTACTATTCAGCTAACCTGTTTAATTCCTAAATTTTATTTATTTGACTGGTTACGATTAAGTTACACTAAGTTTTTTGCAAAAAAAAGTATGCCTTAACCGGGTTAACTTGCTTTGGCACAGATCAAACTGTGAATTTATAAATAGAGCAAGTTAGATTCCTATCATCTGAATCGCCTGTTTTGCTGCATTCTGTTCCGCTTCTTTCTTCGATTTGCCAATACCCATACCTACGATATCGTCAAAGACCAGTAAATGTGAAATAAAAACAGGCGAATGCTCGTTTCCATTCAATTGTTCACGTGAAGTAAAATTAATATCTTTTTTATTCTTCTGTCCCCATTCAATGATCCGGCTTTTAAAGTCCATTTCTGTTTCACAAAGCTGGGGGAGATCCACATGATAATTTACAATCCTCTTGATGATAAACTTCTTTGTTCTTTTGTACCCTTTATCAAGATAAATTGCACCGATAAAAGCTTCGAGAGTATTTCCGAAAAGGCCTTTATGGTTGTCTTTGGAGATACTGGCAACAATAAGTTCACCGATACCCATTTTTAAGGCAATCTTCCTGAGTGTATCACGATTTACGATCTTTGAACGTAACCGGGTCAGAAACCCTTCGTCTTTATCGGGATATTTATTATAAAGGTGCTCGGCAATAACGGAATCCAGAATGGCATCACCAAGAAATTCGAGCCTTTCATTGTGAATATGCCGTTCTTTGGAAAACCGGCCCGAAGCAGACTTGTGGATCAGCGCAAGCTGGTAGAGTTTAAAATTCTTTGGAGTATATCCCAGAATTTGTTTTAGTTGTTTTCTGAACTGCTTCCCGGGGTAAAAAAAATAATTCTTTTTCTTTCGAAAATTATTCACCAAAATTATTCGGAATATTTTTTAAAGATCGCAGATGTATTATGACCTCCAAATCCGAAAGTATTGCTTAATGCAATGTTTACTTCCCGTTTTTGAGCTTTATTCGGAGTCAGATTCAGTTTTTGATCAATCTCCGGATCAGGTGTATTAAGATTGATCGTAGGGGGAACTATATTATGCACAATAGCCAAAATACAGGCAATGGCTTCAATGGCCCCGGCTGCACCAAGTAAATGACCTGTCATGGACTTGGTAGCACTTATATTCATTTTATAGGCATTCTCCCCGAATACTCTTTTAATTGCTTTTGTTTCAGCAGTATCTCCAAGCGGAGTAGCCGTACCATGCACGTTAATATAATCCATTTCATCAGGACTTAACCCTGCATCCTCAAGAGCAAATTTCATTACATTAGCTGCTCCGAGACCTTCAGGATGAGGAGCTGTTAAATGATAAGCATCGGCCGTGAGCCCCCCTCCGACGAGTTCGCAATATATCCTGGCTCCCCGTCTCTTTGCATGTTCCAGTTCCTCCAGGATCAGAACGCCGGCACCTTCACCCATTACAAATCCGTCGCGCGTGGCATCAAAAGGTCTGGACGCAGTTTTATACTCATCATTGTTAGTAGACATAGCCTGCATCGAATTAAATCCGCCAACGCCGGGTTCGGTAATGGAAGCTTCCGATCCGCCGGAGATGAAAACAGAAGCCTTACCCAGACGAATATAATTGAAAGCATCAATAATGGCATTGGTGGATGTCGCACAAGCCGAAACCGTGGCGTAATTCGGCCCTCTGAAACCATATTTCATTGAAATATGTCCGGCAGCAATATCAGATATGAGTTTGGGAATAAAGAAAGGGCTGAATCGCGGGGTCCCGTCTCCTTCAAGAAAATTCTTGAGCTCAGTGAAAACCGTATTAAAGCCTCCGATACCCGAACCAAAGATCACTCCGGCTTTATCCAGATCGATCTGTTCAAGGTCGAGCATGGAATCCTTTACTGCCTGAGCAGTTGCAATAAGAGCAAACTGTACGAACAAATCCAGCTTTCTTACCTCTTTGCGATCGAAGTACTCTTCAGGATTGTAATTTTTGACCTCACAGGCAAACCTGGTCTTGAATTTGCCGGCATCAAAGTGAGTGATCCAGTCTATCCCACTGGTTCCTGCAATCAGTTCCTCCCAAAAACCCGGGACATCTTTTCCTAAAGGAGTAATAGCTCCCAAACCGGTAACAACCACTCGCTTTAATTCCATACCGAAATGAAGTTAAAAAAGAGTAATCTGAAATTACTTTGCGTTTTCTTCAATGTATTTGATAGCTTCTGCAACAGAACTGATCTTTTCAGCCTGGTCATCAGGAATACCGATGTTGAATTCTTTTTCAAATTCCATGATTAACTCAACCGTATCCAGTGAGTCTGCACCTAAATCGTTAGTGAAACTAGCCTCGGGTGTAACTTCGCTTTCATCGACACCAAGCTTGTCAACGATAATAGCTTTTACTCTAGATGCAATATCAGACATAATATTAGTTTTAAATTATACTTAGGTTAAAAAATATCCGTGCAAAGAAAATGCAATAATTAAAAAAAACAAACAAAAAGATTTAATTATTGGCTTAAAAATAGCTTTTTTTGTCGTTATAACTTATGAAAATGATATAAAATATTGCCATTTAACAAACGAATGAAAAATGTAGCCATCTTTGCTTCAGGATCGGGAACAAACGCACAGACAATCATAGAACACCTCCGTAAAGGTTCTCTTGGAAAAGTATCCATAATACTCAGCAACAACAAGGATGCTTACGTTTTGGAACGGGCAAAAAAATACAATATCCCGGTATATGTATTCACTAAAGAAGAGTTTTACAATGCATCAGGTATTGAGGACCTGCTGCTGAAACAAAAGACAGATCTTATTGTTCTGGCAGGTTTTTTATGGTTGGTACCAAAATCTCTGATCATGGCTTTCCCGAACCGGATCATTAATATACATCCGGCACTGTTGCCCAACTATGGGGGTAAGGGAATGTATGGCATGCATGTTCACGAGGAAGTCATAAAGCAAAAGGAAAAAGAATCGGGTATTTCCGTCCACTATGTAAATGAGCATTATGACGAAGGCAACATCATTTTCCAGGCAAAATGCAAAATAGAAAACGGAGATACACCAGAGAGTCTTGCTGAAAAAATACATGCCCTCGAGCACAGGCATTTACCGCTAATAGTTGAACGGCTACTCAAAGAATCAGATGATAAGGACTGACTTTTTTTTAGGAAAGCGGTCAGGAGACATATCGGCCTGTTAACTTTCCGTTATCTGCAGGTTATCCGTTATGTCCCTGCCTGATGAAGCAATTTTATTGTAGCCATTTTCACCGAATCAAAAGCACTGAAATTCTCTTCATGGACCGGTTCTACCGGAGGCGCTTCAACCTTCAAAGGATCAACAGGGTTTCCGTTTTTGTAAAAACGGAAGTCCAGGTGAGGCCCGGTCGATAATCCTGTGCTTCCTACATACCCGATGACATCTCCCTGTTTCACATAAACACCGTATTTTATACCCGGTGCAAAACCTGAAAGGTGCAGATAGGCAGTGGTATATACTCCGTTATGGCGTATTTTTATCATGTTGCCTGCGCCTCTGTTGTAACCTCTTTTTGCTTTGATGATCTTTCCGTCACCGATAGCAACGACAGGAGTTCCGCTGGGAGCTGCATAGTCGACTCCATGATGAGGTCTTCTGATCTTCAGAATAGGATGAAGCCGTGAATGTGAGAAGCGCGAGCTGATACGGGAAAAATGCAGAGGAGCCTTCAGGAAGGCTTTTCTTAAACTTTGTCCTTCGAGATCGTAGTAGCTTTCCACGCTATCCTGAACAAACGGTATGGCATAAAAATCTGTTCCCGTATGCCTGAAATAGGCTGCGTGTATACGCCCCAGGCCAACAGAAACCGAGTCAACAAATTGTTCATCATAAACCACACTGAACGAATCGGCCGGCTGCAATCCGAAAAAATCAATACTCCAGGCATATATTTCTGACAATTCATTTGCCAAAGTGGGATTAATGTCATGATCGATCATGGCATTCCACAGGGAAGTATGTATTTTCCCCTGTGCAAATTTTCTTTCCTGTCTCACTTCTTTATAGCCTATATCCACAGATACCGTACTATCCCCGAAAGCAAACCGCACATATTCTATCGGGGTATGTTCATACACGAGGTAACGCAATATTCTCAGAGAATCTTTCTCGAGAAACACAACAAACTTATTACCGGCCCGGATTTTTCTCAGGTCAAAGGCATCGTGCTCCTGTGAGATCAATCCGGCAACACTTCCTTCAGGCAATGAATAGTGTGAAAGAATGCTCAGTAACATCTGATTCCTTTTCACTACATCATCAACTATTTCAAACGAATCCACAGGAATACCATATAACCGGATCACTTCTTTCTCTGTCAGCAGTGTGTCGGATTCGGGGATCTCAACGACCGGTCGTTTTGGAATAAAATGATAGTAGTAAAAATAACTCCCGGATGCTATTAAAAGCAATCCCGATACGATCAGGATGATCTTCCATTGTTTTTTCATAACTCAAACAACAACTACTGTTAAGTCAACAATCAATGATATGAATCTTCAGGGTAGAACCCTGAACCCAAAATTCCGATGCAGAGCATCGGGCTATTAAACCACATAATGCCGATACGCTTCGCTATCGGGATTAGTTCAACTAACAAATTTCAATACACTCTCCCGCTTTGTGCGGGACTGGTTGTTTCTGAAATTTGAGTTTCACTGAATAAAATGACGTATAAAATATTTTGTAATACCTTGCAATGATTGAATTTCATTTTTCAATATTAAGTGTGTCACGTCACTACATTCACAATTTTATTCGGAACGACAATTACCCGTTTTACCTGTTTTCCTTCGATCCATTTCAGTGCTTTTTCATGGCCCAAAACCGCTTTTTCTATCTCTTCCCTGGACGCTGCCAGGGGAAATGTTACTTTAAATCTTAATTTCCCGTTGAATGAAACAGGATATTCAAAGCTGTCTTCCTGCAAATAATCTTTGTTTGCCTCAGGCCATGACTCATAGGCTATGCTTTTGTCACTACCGTAGATCTGCCATAATTCTTCTCCCATATGCGGAGCAAACGGGGATAAGATCAGAGCAAATGTCCTTGCCGTTTCCTTTGATACCTTTCCTTTTTTTATGGCCAGATTCGTGAATATCATGAGCTGAGAAATGGCCGTATTGAATTTCAGGCTTTCTATATCGGAAGTAACCTTCTGAATACTCTGATGAAGCAGTTTGAGCACTTCGGGGTCTTCCTTCTCTTCAACGATGTTGTTTTTATCGGCAAAAAAACGATAAACACGGCAAAGAAAGTTAAAAACCCCTTTTACTCCTGTATCTGTCCATGGTTTTGTCGCATCAAGAGGCCCCATGAACATTTCGTACAAACGCAGGCTGTCGGCCCCGTAATCAGAGACGACATCATCGGGGTTTACCACATTCCTGAGTGTTTTGGACATTTTAGCCACGATCTGGGTCAGTTCCTCATTTGTACTTTTATGAAAGAACCTGCCTTCCTCTTCAGTAACCTCATCCGTAGGAACTTTAGACCCTGTTTCCGTTTCATAGGCAAAAGCCAGGATCATTCCCTGGTTATACAATTTATGATAAGGTTCATCCGTGGAAACGATTCCCAGGTCAAACAGGACTTTATGCCAGAAACGGCTGTATAAAAGATGCAATACCGCATGCTCAGCACCACCTATATACAGATCTACAGGCATCCAGTATTTTTCTTTCTCCGGTGCAAAGGGAGCATCTGCATTTTTGGGATCGATATAACGTAAATAATACCAGCACGAACCGGCCCATTGAGGCATGGTATTGGTTTCTCTTCGCCCTTTTTTTCCATCTTTATCGGTTACAACCAGCCAATCTTCAGCATTAGCCAGTGGGGATTCGCCGTTCTCACCGGGCTGATATTTCTGCAAATCAGGTAATGTCAGCGGTAATTCTTCATCTTCAAGCAAGGATATTTCCCCGTCTTCCCAGTGAATTACCGGAAACGGTTCACCCCAATATCTCTGCCTGCTAAAAAGCCAGTCCCGCAATTTATAATTCACAGCGGCACTGCCATATCCTTTTTTCTCAAGCCATTCGATCGTCAGCTTTATCCCTTTCTCTTTTTGCTTTCCGTTAATATCAAGACCCTGATCATTCAAAGAATTGATGTATTCACCGTCTTCTGTCCAGCAGGCATCACCGGTAAGTACCTTCCTTCTGAGTTCCGGCCCGGCGGATTTCGGATCCAGAATACATACAATGGGAATTTCAAATTTCTTTGCAAACTCAAAATCACGTGTATCATGGGCCGGAACAGCCATGATGGCCCCGGTACCATAACCTGTCAGTACGTAATCTGCCACCCATACAGGTATTTCTTTTCCATTTACCGGATTTATGGCATACCTGCCGGTAAATACTCCTGTTTTTTCCCGGGCCAGGTCTGTCCTGTCCAGGTCAGATTTTACCGACGCCTTCCGGACATAATCTTCAACTTTTGCAGACTGTTCAGGTACAACAATGCTTTTCAGTAATTCATGTTCGGGGGCAACAACCATGTAGGTTGCACCGAATAACGTATCGGGCCTGGTAGTATATACTTTCAGCCTTGCATCAAGACCTTTTAACTGAAAATCTACTTCAGCACCCGAAGATTTCCCGATCCAGTTCCTCTGCATATCCTTCACGCTCTCCGGCCAGTTGTCAAGTTCATCCAGGCCGGACAGTAACCTTTCGGCATAATGAGGAATACGCAACATCCATTGTTTCAGATTTTTTCTGACCACCTCTTTGGTCCCGCATTTTTCGTGCGAACCGTCATTCAATACTTCTTCGTTTGCACATACGATCCTGCAATTGTTGCACCACCATACCTGGGCATCATCATAGTATGCCAGCCGTTTTGAATCGATGTATTCACGAACAGCTTTTTCTCCTTGTGATTTTATCTCTTCGGGTATTTGTAACTCTTTTATCGGTCTTCCCTGTTGAATTGTACTGTCAAACCATGTATTATACAATTGCTTAAAGACCCATTGGGTCCATTTAAAGTAATCCGGATCCGTGGTATTGATCTCTCTGTTCCAATCATAAGACAATCCAAGGGATTTTATCTGGCGGCGAAATGTATCACAGTTTTCTTTTGTTGTTACGGAAGGGTGGGTCCCGGTCTGAATGGCATATTGTTCCGCTGGCAATCCGAAAGCATCCCATCCCATCGGGTGAAGCACATTAAAGCCTTTCATCCGTTTATACCGGCTGACGATGTCCGTGGCGGTATACCCTTCGGGGTGCCCGACATGAAGACCGCTTCCGGAAGGATAAGGGAACATGTCAAGAGCATAAAATTTTGGCTTCCCGGGGTTGTATTCCGTTTTAAAAGTCGTATGCTTTTCCCAGTATGCCTGCCACTTCTTTTCAATATCGGTAAAATTATATTCCATGCGGTTTAAAGCAAAAATGGATCAAAGTCACAAAAGTAACAAAACTTGCAATAAGTGAAATGAATATGTTGCAATTAAACCGTTGATAAAAGAGCCTGCCCGTATGATGTCAGTCAGACGGGAAATGAGCAATGAGAAATGAGAAGGTGAGAAGTATTGAATAATCCAGTTCCGGTAATGGTTGTTAAAGAATAGGAGTGTTGCCGGTACCCAAATACCTGGGTTTTGTGGGACTTTTTCAACGTGCTACGCATATGGAAAGTAGCGGTTTTCCGGGCCACGTTCCTATCCGCCGTTAGTGTTTTTGGTACAAGGTACAAAATTTCGCTCTCGATAGCTATCGGGATCACCAGCCCAGCTATTTTTTATATGCGCTGTTCTATAACGTTATATCTTTAAATCCGCAATATACTTCTTTAATCTATCATTCAACCATCCAGGTCTGTACCCTGTCCATTTATCAATTATATTACCTTCTGGATTAATTAATACATAGGTTGGTACTCCTTTAACACCATAAATAGCAGACACTCCTGAAAAAGTCCCTTTACCATCGGATAAATTTATCCATGAAAGACTATCTTTTCGAGATCTTTCTATCCAGGACTGCAAATGTGTATCCAAGTTTATCCCGATTATTGTCATTACTTCTCTATTGGCTAAATCAAGTGCTTTAGTTTCGGGTAATGCCATAATACAGGGAGGGCATGCAATACTCCAAAAATCTAATAATATATATTTTCCCTTAAAATCAATTAAAGAGTATTTAACTCCAGCAGTATCATAGGCGATAAAATCGATCATAGGTTCACCGATCTCAGGAATAGATTTAGGATTATAAATTGATAAAATACCTTCACCGTATAAATTATTTTTATATATGTCATCAGTTTGGGAAAGAATCTTCATAATTCGATCCTTTGGTATTGATGAATTATTTTTAACAATTTCATATAAGATTTCAATTGCACTAAAACTATTTGGGTTTTCTTCAATAGCTTGTAATTCAATGTTGTATTTTTCTTTTCGAATTTCAGCAACACTTTTAAGAACTGAATCAACAAGTTCTCTATTGCTCATGTTAGTGATAAAAATCTCGGACAAGCTATCTAATTGGATATTTAGGATATTTGTTTCCTTATTAATATTATTTAATGCGACCTGCTCTTTAATATTGCTACTTACAATCCACGAAGAC